>CAYWDW010000271.1:0-6931 GCA_964457105.1 uncultured Heliobacteriaceae bacterium | reverse complement strand
ATTCTTTTCAGGATTGATCCCGCCCTGAATAACCTCGATCTTCACGTTGTTGTTCGGCTGATTGTCCGGTTTCACCGTGCGATGAAACTGGCCGCCTTCGTAAAATCCGCCGTCAACGTACTTCAGAAAATTGGCCACCGTGACCGGAGCCTTTGCCGGATAAAGCTCAACCTCAATCTTTCCCTGCTCCGTTTCGATCACCACGCGCACGGTGTCTGACTTCCGCTGCCCCTGCGCGGTAATGAGCAGGGGCAGCAGAACCACGCAGCACAAACAGGCAGCAACGCGCCAGAGCTTCTTCATTGAATCTCCTTTGGCAGCCTTATCGCTGCGTGCTGACGCCGTTTTTATGCGGCAGCGTGTCGGGCGTCACCCACACGCCGGTCGTGAATTTGAATGGCGCTTCAGCCAGACCGCTCGGATAAGTCAGCTCGACCAGATACGCCGTCCAGCCCTTTGCCGGGGTTGTGACCTTGCCGATGTAGCGACCTTTGCCGTCATCCTTCAGCGCTGTGCTGGTCCACTTCGGCCCGATCTTTTCCAGCCTGAAATCGCGCGCTTCGGGATCGGTCGCCTGCCACAGCTTCACTTCCGTCGGCTGGTCCTTCACCTGCACGTGAATTTCGCCGTTCTTTTTTATCTCCCACGTAAACTGCGGCAACGGCCTGCCGGTCAGAATCGCGTTATAAAAAGCCAGCAGTGAGAGCCATGCGTCGCTGCCTTTGAGCGAATGATCGGCGTTCGGCACATAACGCAGATACTTCACGCCCTTCAGGTCAGCAAAGTAAAAGCGCCACGAATCGGGCAGGAAGAACTGATCGCCCGTCGCGTTCATGATGAATTTCGGCATCGTCAGCCGGTCGCGGTATTCATACGGCTCGACAATCTTCATCAGCGCGCGGTATTGCGGCTTGCCCTGCCATTCCATAATCCCCATCGCTTCGTAATCGCCCACCGCCGGCGCCCAGAAACCATAAGCATCGTGATGATGTCTGAACGAAGGTTCAATGTTGAGCATGTCAATCACTATTGGAATGATCGCCACCACGCGCTTGTCCACTGCCGCCGTCGTCCACGTGGTCCAGCCGCGCTTGGAGCCGCCGGCCACAATGAAGCCATCAATCTTTACTTTGCCGCCCGCTTCGCTCGCGCAGAATGAAGTCACCGTGTCCATTGCGCGCACCGCCGCTTTGGTCATCGGCAGCCGCGCCGGCCACAGTTCATCGCCCGTGCGCAGGTATTTGTCCCAGGTGTAGGCGATCATTTCGTCTTCAACGCGCTTCTTTGTTTCGCCCGCAAAAGTCAGCGGCTGATTCGGCACCATGCGCAGTTCAGTCACGACCGATTTTGTCGCCAGCGCAGTTCTGACGAGCGATTCATCGGCGCCTTTCGGCGCGGGCTTGTCGTTCGAGCCACCGGCAATCAGCAGCAGCGATTTGCTCGTCGTCACCGTGTCGGGCCTGACCATGACCATCCAGTGCTTCCAGACAGGGCGATCAACTTCCTGCGGACTGCGCCACGCCTGCGAAGTCATCTCCAGAATGTAAGTCGTCCAGCCCTGCCCCGGAATCGTTTTGACCAGTTCATATTTGTAATGCGCGTCCGGCGCCGCCACGTAACGATCAAGCGCCGTCTGCGTCTGCCGCGATTGCGCAGGCGACACAACCGCAGACAATGTGAGGATCAGCATCAGAACGGCGTAACTGCCGAGCGAAAAGCGTTTCATGAATTTCTCCTGCCTTGTTGAAATGGTGTGGTGAATGGTCAGTGCGAAAGTTGCGCCGAAACAGTTCAATCATGCAGCATCAGCAATCTGTCCAGATGAGGTTCAAGAATTTCCCGCCCGCGTAACGATTCCCGCCAGCGTTGCGGAACCGCGTGAATGCCATCACGGATTCCGGCCATGCCTCCGGCGACGCAGGCCGTCGTGTCAGTATCCCGGCCCAGTGAAATTGCCGCTTTGACTACCTGCTCGTAATCGCCTGCCTGCGTGGCCCACCGCGCTGAACGCAGACAGTCAACCACGTAGCCGCTGCCATCTCCAGCGGGAGAGTCATCAGGCCTCACGTGACATTCCATTTCCGCGAACTCTGCCGAGTCTGCGCCATAAATCTTACGCAACGTAGTCACAGCTTCCGGCCAGGGATCAGCGGCCTCTTCCAGCGTGCGCCTGGCCCACAGACAGTAAAGCGCACAGCACACCTGCGAACGCAGATGCCCGTGCGTCACCCGTGACTGCGCGTGCGCGTCAATAACCAGTTCTTCATCCGTGCCACGATGCCACAAGGCGAGCGGCAGGACACGCATCAGTGAACCATTCCCATTGGCCTGCTCGTGACTGAGTCCGGCCTGAAGCGCAGGCATGCCGGAAGCCAGTCGCCCAATGGCCTGGCTGGTTTGAATGCCAACATCAAATACTTTTCCGTCAACGGCCATGTAACCCTTGTTGTACCACTCGACAATCCCGCTTCCGAAATCTTCTGCATCAAGCTGTCCGCAATCAAGCAGTGAAGCGAGCAACACCAGCGCCTGCGCTCCATCATCTGACCACGTGCCGGGCGGCACACCAGGGTGCGCACGGTGAAAATCAGGCGGCGGAGTGAATTCGATCTCAGGATGAGCAGGGATGTCTTCAGCGTGATGAAATTCGTAGGGGACACCGAGTGCATCTCCAATCAGCAACCCCATCAAACCACCTTCGATGCGTTCCTTTCGAGTGGGCATACTTCCAGCCTCATTCCAGCGGCTTCAACTCCTCTCGCGAGGTATGAATTACGGCCAGCACTTCAACCTGATCTTCTTTGACCAGGTAAATGATGCGATACGAACTTTCGATCATTTCACGAACTTCATTGAGTTCATACTCAGGAACCATGCGACCGGAAAAAGGAAAAGCAGCAATCTGTTTTGATCGCCGGGTCAGCCGATCAATCACGCGCCGGGCATATTCGGGTGAGGTTTGCGCGATGTAATCATGGATAGCCTGCAGATGCGCTATCGCGGCATCAGTCCAGACGACATTCATGGCTGCAATCCAAATCGGGCGCGCACATCATCAACGCCGGTCACTCTGCCAGCCTGGCTGTCGGCCAGCCCGGCCTCAATCGCCTGGCGCACATAAATTTCGTGCATCAGGTCATCCCACGTCATATCGTCCGGCAGTTTATCGAGCAATGCTCTGGCGGTCTCTTTGATGCTGATGTTTTCGACCTGCATATTGATCTGCTCCTGGTTGAATTATGCGCCGTCAGTTTACCGCTACTCGTTCGCCTTCATCAATCAGCCGTTTCAGCTTCTCCATCGAAGTCGCTTCGCAATAGACGCGCAGGATCGGTTCGGTGCCTGACTGCCGGAAGAGAATCCAGCTTTCATCGGCAAATATCAGCTTCGCGCCGTCGAGCGTGGCCAGCCTGACCACCTTGTCTCCGGCAAATGCGGCGGGCGTGTTTGTCTTCATCTGCTCGATCAGGTGCTGACCTTTGGCAATCGGCACGTGCAGGTCGCGGCGCTCGAAATGAAATTCACCGAACTCCTGCCAGATGGCGCGCACCAGTTCAGAAGGTTTCTTTCCGCTTTCGATCACGGCTTCGAGCAGCAGCAGACAGTTGAAAATTCCGTCGCGTTCGGGGATGTGAATGCGCGTGCCGATGCCGCCGGACTCTTCGCCGCCGATCAGAAAATCATTCGCCGGATCGAGCATAAGCGCGCCGATGTGTTTGAAGCCAATCGGCACTTCAAACAACCTGAAGCCGTAACTTTCAGCGATGCGGCGCACGATCACCGATTGCGAAAACGTCCGCACCACCGAGCCTTTCAACCCCTTGCTGCGAACCAGGTGCAGCAGCAGGATGGCGAGAATCTGATGCGTGTTGATGTATTCGCCGTTTTCATCCATCGCGCCCACGCGGTCAGCATCGCCGTCCGTCGCCAGCCCGATCAGCGCGCCGCGCTCACGAATCGCCCGGCTCAATGCCCCCAGATGCTGCGGCATCGGTTCAGGAAAGATGCCGCCAAAGAGCGGGTCACGCTCAGCGCGAATCGTTTCAACTTTGAGCTTGCCGCCGCGCAATAAATCCTCAATCCAGCGCCCGCCCGTGCCGTGCATCGGGTCAGCAATGACCGTGCCCGCAGCCGCGCGCAGCTTTGGCAGATCAATCACCGCAGCCAGATGCTGACGATAATCGTCAGGCGGTTCAGCCAGCGTGACGAGTCCCTGCGCCTGAGCTTCGCTGAGCGCAAGGCGTCCAGGCTTGTGACGGCCCAGATGCGATTCGATTTCAGCCGTGATTTCGGGCGTCGCCGCGCCGCCGAACGGTGCCTTGAATTTGTAGCCGTTGAAGTCCGGCGGATTGTGCGAAGCCGTAATCAGCACGCCGCCATCCAGCCCGCGCCGTTTGACTTCAAACGAGACGAGCGGCGTCGGCACGTCGTGCGTGAACAGATCAACCCTGAAGCCATTGCCCGCCAGCACCTCAGCCGCCCGCGCCGCAAAATGTTCCGACGCAAAGCGGCGGTCATAACCGACGATCAGATGCGGCTGTCCTGAAGTGTTTTTTGTGTTGACGTAATCGGCCAGCGCCTGCGTCACGACTTCGACATTCTCAAACGTGAAGTCTTCGGCCATGCGCGCGCGCCAGCCGTCAGTTCCGAATTTGATTTCAGCCATAGCTGTTTCTGTCAGGTTATTCTTCCGCGAAGGCGCACGGAGCCGCACGAAGGAAAGAAAAGGAGAAAAGGTGTTTCTGTGATGGCTGAACCGGCTTCACCTCTTCACCTTTTCTTCCCTTCATTTCTTCGGGCCTCTTCGTGTCGCTTCGTGGAAGATGCTTCAGACGATGGTGTAATCGGTCAGTGAGGTTTTGTCACCGAGAATCGCGCCTTCGACCTGTGAATTGCGCCCGATCAGGCCGCTGCGCCCGACGACGGATTTCCGAATGACGGATGAAATGCCGATGCGCGAGCCGGCCCAGATGACTGAGTCTTCGATCTTCGCGCGATCTTCGATCAGGCAGTTCGGCCCGATGACCGACCTGGTGATTTCAACTCCGGGCTTGATCGTACAGCCTGGATCAATGACCGAGAGCGCATCCACCTTCGGGCGTTCGCCGTCGCCGCTGAATGCAGGCAGCTCAGGGCGTTCGGCCTGGTGCAGTTTCAGTTTGCCGCCGAGCAGATCGTAATGCGCCTGCAAATAGCGTTGCGGCGTGCCGATGTCGAGCCAGTAGCCGTCCCACGTATAAGCGTAAAACGGTTCGCCTGCCGCAAGCAGCGCCGGGAACAACTGATACTCAAACGAATACGATTCGCCCGCCGGCACATAGTTGAGAATGTGCGGTTCCAGAATGTAACAGCCCGCATTGATCGTATTGGCGCTGGTTTCACCCGGTTTCGGCTTTTCCAGAAAACGCTGCACGCGACCTTCGCTGTCGGTTTCGACGACGCCGAAGGTGCTGACGTTTTCAACCGGCACCAGCACGATGGTGGCGGCGGCCTTGCGCTCTTTGTGAAAAGCGATGATGGCCTGCAAATCCATGTCGGTCAGCACATCGCCGTTGAAGACAATCGCCGTGTCGCGCAGGTGCGCCTCCGCATTGCGGTAAGCTCCGGCAGTGCCGAGCGGCGCAGCTTCAACGGTGTAATGAATGTGGACGTTGTAATCGGAACCGTCGGAAAAAATCTCTTCGATCCGGCCCGGCTGATAGGACAGCGACAGCGTGATGTCGTGGACGGCGGCGCGCCTGAGCAGTTCAATCTGATAAGTCAGAAACGGGCGATTGACGATGGGCACAACCGGCTTCGGAGTATGAATGGTCAGCGGGCGCAGCCGCGTGCCTTTGCCGCCCGCAAGAATTACTGATTGCATCGAAGCTCCTGCATCCTCTCTGATTCAGTCTGCGGCCCGTTGAAGGCCTGAAAAAGAAGCCGGAGTCTAGCACCGGGCATAAGGATTTGCCAGCGTCCGTCCGACCTGACCGGGATTGACCCGGACGCCGATTGCACCTAATATCGGCCTCGTTCAGAGTGACTGCCTGGGATAGCCGGACAGTCACTCTGAAGCAGCAATGAGTCCGGCAAAATCCGAGTGGAGTCATTGATTTCGGACCATTTGCTCCGGGCCTGTAGCTCAGGTGGATAGAGCGGCTGCCTCCTAAACAAAGATTTTCCCTTCCACACCGCTTTCCTGAACTCTCCGTCACTCTGAAAAACCCGCTTTTGCTGGCGTTTTTTGCGTCCTGCGCCGTCGCCTGCTAGCCTGAACTCTCACCGATGTGTGTTCTGTAGTGTGTTCCATAAGGAGAATCTGCCATGAAACAAAGAAAGGGATATGTGTACGCGGATAAGGAGCGGGGCCATCTGATTGCCCGGATTACGTGGACTGATGAACTCGGCAAGCGCCGGGGCCGGAAACAGAAAGTAGCCACGAAGACTGAAGGGCGTCAGCTACTGAAGCGATGGGCCGCAGAGCTTGAGCAGGCTGGCGGCGACAGGATGATTGACGGGGCAAAGCTCACGTTCAGGAAGCTGGCCGACATTTACGCCGAACAGAAGCTGATTCCGCCAGTCATTAAAGGCTCAGAGCGCGTGGCCGGAATGCGTTCGTGGAAACTTCAGCGCGGTTTCCTGAAAACGCTGCTTGAATACTTCGGCCATCGCAGAGTCAGCGCCATCACGCACAACGATCTGGAAACGTTCAAGCGGACGCGGCTGCAAACGATCACGTCACGCGGCACAGAGCGCAGTCTGGCGCATGTGCATCGTGAGCTTTCGCTGCTGCGGGCGATTCTGAACTTCGCCAAGCGGCAGGGCTGGCTGATGCGCACGCCGTTTGAGATGGGCCGGGCGATCATTACGATGGCAAACGAGCCACAACGCGACAGACTGCTTGCGCCCGATGAAGAGGCGCGGCTGCTGGCGGCCTGCACCGGCAGGC
>CAYWDW010000270.1:0-6942 GCA_964457105.1 uncultured Heliobacteriaceae bacterium | reverse complement strand
AGGTTTTCGGGCGTGGCCTTTCTGGTCTCCTGTAATTTCAGTCCGGCGAAATCAGCAACCATCTGCGTCAGGGCGTTCTGATCGGCGTCTGTGACGAAAGGCTGCGTGATCGTCCACTGACCATTGGCCTTTTCAGCCGTGACGGTTTTGCCCGCATTCGTCAGCGTGACCATCGTCACGTCTTCGGGCTTGAACGCAAAAGCCGGCACGCCGCTGTCCGGCGCGGCATCCCGTTCCGTGCCGTATTTCGTTTCGTAGTAATAAACCCCGCCACCCAGCAGGGCAGCAATCAGCAGCAGAATGAGCGTATTGCGTTTCATTGTGGTCAGTGGTCAGTGGTCAGTGGTCAGTGGTCAGTAGTCCGTCGGCATCTGGTCCCAATCAACAAATGCCCAGTGATCAAAGGCAACGGACAACGGACAACGGACCACGGACCACGGACCACGGACTTTTACCTTCGTTTCCACCAGATGTAACCGCCGGTCACGATGACCAGGGCGGGCAGGAAGATGGTTGTCAGCAGCCAGATCAGATTTTTCTGAGTCTCGGTCAGTGAAATGGTGCGATTGGTCGACGCTTTGGGGCGAATCGAAATCAGGTCTTCGTCCTGCGCCAGCCAGTTGATCGTGTTCAGAAACAGGTCGCCGTTGGCCTGCTGATTGACATACTGATTGCTCGCAAAATCTGAATCACCGATGACGACCAGGCGCGCTTCCTTGTTGCCGACTTTTTTACTGGCCGCGACGCCCAGGCTGATCGGGCCTTTGGTGTCCTTGCCTTCGTTGAATTCAGCCTGCGGATTTTTCAGATCAGTTTCAGCCCAGCTTGCGCCGGAGGTTTTCAGCAGTTCAGTCAGGCTGATGTCGGTCTTTGACGCATCGGCAGGTTTGACCGAGCGTGCTGTTGGAAAGACCGTCATTGCGCGGCCCAGGTCTTTGGTGATCGGGTGCGCACCGTAATCTCTGGTAATCGGCGCGGCGGCTCCGAGGCCGAGCAGGCGACCTACGCCGCTCACGTCCAGCACCAGATCATTGCCCAGCGCGATGTTCCAGGCCTTGAGCAACTCGCCCACCTGCGGGTCAGTGTCGGCATCAAGCAGCAGCAGCACCTTGCCGCCCGCGTCAAGATACTTGCTGATGTTCCGCACTTCAGAAGGAAAGAGCGGTTTTTTCGGCCCGGCCACGACGAGGACTTCGCAATCCGTCGGCACTTCGGCGGAAACGATGCTCACGGCTTTGGTTTCGTAATTCTGATTCTTCAGTCCGCCGTTGACGGCTGACAGGCCTTCGGGGCCGGACGCCGCGATTGATTTTTCGTTGTGATCTTCGACGAAGCAGATGTTTTTGAGCTTCTCGCGCGTGACTTTCAGAATCGCATTGACCAGCTCCTGCTCCGAGGTCGAAGTCAGATGTTCAGTCCGCGTGCCGGAAGTGACGATGGTTTCACCCATGCTGCGCACTTCGTACTGTTTGGCCAGTTGCGGCTTTTCCAGCGGGTCAATGCGTTCGTAGCTGATTTTCGGGCTGAGGCTTCTGAACTCCTGCATCGCGTCGCGCAGGTTGGGATCATCGAGCTTGTCGAACTTGATGATCTTCACATCCTGCTTCAGCCCCGACACCACCTTGCGCGTCTGATCGGACAGGCTGTAAAGACTTTCAGAAGTCAGATCGAAACGTTTGTCATGACGGTAGCCGAGGAAGTTGACGACCGCCAGAATGACCAGCACCGCGATGGTCAGCGCGGCGGTATTGGTGCCCAGCCTGGTTGAGCGGCGGCTGAACACGTCAAGCACAGCGCGAAAGTTGAGCGCCAGGCTCAGCACGATCAGCACCGCTCCGGCGATGAGCAGGCTTTTGTCGAAGGCGCCAAGTTCCTCGCGCACAAGGTAGCGCAGATAACCGCCCACGAGCAGTGCCGCACCCAGCCAGCCCGCATATTTGATGATTTCCTGCTTGTCAGCTTTCATAAATTGATTCAGGACTTGAATGGTCTAGGCGCGTCTCCAGCGCATGGAATCAAGCGTGCGCAGCGTCAGAAAGAGGCCGAGCACAATGACCGAGAGGTAATAAATCAGACTGGTCGTATCAATCACGCCTTTGGTGAAGTCTTCAAAGTGGCGCAGGATCGAAAAGTATTGCAGCGTCTCGCCGGCCTTTGAAGTCGAATCGCCGACGAGGCGGTCCACAATCAGCAGCACGATGAACGCGCCGAAAGTCGAGATGGCCGCGATGATCTGATTCTCAGTCAGCGACGAGAGCCACGCGCCCAGCGCAATCAGCGCGCCGCCCAGCAGCAGCGTGCCGAGATAGCCCGAAAGAATTATTTTCCAGGGCAGCTTCGGGTCGCTGACAAAGCGCAGCGCGACGTGATAGAGAAACGTCGGCGCAATCATGACGATGAACAGCGTGAAGGTCGCCAGAAACTTGCCCACGACGATCTGCAGTTCCGTGATGGGCGAGGTCATCAGCAGTTCCATCGTGCCCTGCCGCCGCTCGCCCGCATACAGGCCCATCGTCAGCATCGGAATCATAAACAGAATGAACGTGCTGACGAGGCCGAGCGAACTGCGCAGAATGATGCCCGGCATATCAATGTCCTGCGGCGGCATGCCGCCCTGCATCCCCTGCATCTGCATCTGAAAACCGTACTGAACGACATCGTTCAGCAGCCGGTAAAAGAACAGCCCGCACAGCACCAGAAAGACGCCGATGACGATGTAAGCAATCGGCGAGACGAAGTAACTTTGCAGTTCCCGCCGATAAATTGCCAGAATGCCTCTCATTGATTTGCTCCGTGATGAATTGAATCAGGCCGCCTGCGCTGCCCTGGCTTCCTCAGTCGTCAGTTGTCTGAAGATGTCTTCAAGGCTGAGATTGACGGCGCGCAGTTCATAAAGTTCAAAGCCGCGTCCGATCAGGTCTGCGGCGAGCCGGTGCCGGAGGTCTTCGCCGCTGTCGTTTTCGAGCGTGACCGAGAGCCGGTCGGTTGATTCAACCGGTTCAATCTCGATGTGGCTGACGCCGGGGACGGGTTCGAGCGCGGCGCGCAGCTCAGCGTCGCCGCCTTTGACTTCGAGGTGAATGCGCTGCCCGCCGCTGCGTTGTGATGACAGGCTCTGCGGGGCGCCTTCGGCGACGATCTGACCTTTGTTGATGATGACGACGCGATCACAGGTCACTTCGACTTCGGGCAGAATGTGCGTGGACAGAATGATCGTGTGTTCACCGGCGAGGCTCTTGATGAGCTTGCGCACTTCGCCGATCTGATTCGGATCGAGGCCGACGGTCGGTTCGTCAAGGATCACGACATCCGGGTTGTGGACGATGGCCTGGGCAATGCCGACGCGCTGCTTGTAACCGCGCGAGAGTTTGCGAATCAGCATGTCGCGGCGATCTTCAACATTGGTCAGGCGCATTGCCTCCTGCACGCGGCTGTTGACGCGATCAGCCTCAATGCCCTTGATGCGCGCCACGAAAGTCAGGTAATCGGCCACCGACATTTCAGGATAAAGCGGCGGTTGTTCGGGCAGGTAGCCGATGCGTTTGCGCACTTCCATGGATTGCTCGAACACATCGAAACCCGCGATGCGCGCCGTGCCGCTCGTCGCGGGCAGGTAGCCGGTCAGAATGCGCATCGTCGTGGTTTTGCCGGCGCCGTTCGGACCGAGAAAACCGAGAATTTCGCCCCGGTTGACGGTGAACGAAATATCATTGACCGCCCGCCCGCTGCCATAGCTCTTCGTCAGATGCTCAACTTCGATCAAGCAACTTCCTCCAGACCGTAATGTACCGAGATTGACAGGTAGTGATGGCAGCTTTCACTGCCAGGGTGCAATTTCAAGGTAAACGCGATTCTATTCAGGCCATCCGCAAGCGTCAAGTCAGGCCGCCGCAAGCGAAGCCGGGTCGGGAGCCACTGAGCCACAAAGAACACAGAGATGACCACCTGCGACAGATGGCGGCACAAGCTGTCATTGCTGATTCGCGCGAGGCTTTATCATTGCTGATTCGCCTGCCTCTCTTCTTCGTCCGCGCAGCGGACTTCCAGAGCGTAGCCCCGGATGAAGCGCAGCGGAATCCGGGGTAGCGTGCGCGCCAGATGCCAGCCCGCGTGAGCGGGCGACAGAAAGAGACGCAAACGCAAAGACACAAAGAGGCAAAGAGCTTCAATCAGCCTTTGTGTGCTGTGTCTCTTTGCCCTGGAAATGCTTTCTCAGGATTTCGTTGGCAGGACATAAAACAGGACGGCGAGGAAGTGACAGAAGCTGCCGCCCAGCACAAACAGATGCCAGATGGTGTGATGATAGCGAATCTTTTCCAGGCAGAAGAACACGACCCCGATGCTGTAAAACGCGCCGCCCGCAAAAATCCAGAAGATGGCGGCCAGCGGCGCCGCCGCGAGCAGCGGCTTGATGGCGACAATCGCCAGCCAGCCCATCAGCAGGTAAGCTGTCGTCATCACGGCCTGCAGGTATTTGCGTGACAGCGTGCGAAAGAGAATGCCGGTAATCGCCAGGCCCCAGATGATGCCGCACAAGGCCAGTCCGACACTGCTGCGCAGCACGACCAGCGTAAACGGCGTGTAGGTTCCGGCAATCAGCAGAAAGATGCAGCAGTGATCGAACGTGCGAAAGATCGCTTTCAGCCGCGGCGACTGCACGCTGTGATAGAGCGTCGAAGCGAGATACATCACGACCAGCGTCGTGCCGAAAATGCTGCAACTGAGAATGTGCCAGGCCGTGCCGCGCCAGACGGCCAGCAGCACCAGCGCCGCCATGCCAATCACGCTCAGCACCAGCCCGAACCCGTGCGTGATGACGTTGGCCAGTTCTTCAGCGGGAGTTTGTTCGCGTAACTTCATCGGCTCTGTCACCGGGGGACTGAAGCGAAACTGCCGGAATTTCGCGGGAAAACTGTTGCCTGCCAGGGGGGGCAGCGTGACCTGAAAATTAGCACAATCCTGCCGGGCGGCAAAGTAATAGTTTTGTCAGTCGGGTGATGGTCGCCAGGCGCTGATAAATCAGGGTTATCGAGCCATTGTCACCCCCGCGCCGGTTGTTCCTGACCGCTGCTTGACACGGCATGTCGGCCAGGCTAATTTCCATTGTTCGGTCAGCCGGATTTATTCCGGCTGTCTGACATGTAATCATTTACCGGTCCCAATCACTGCAACCTTTGAGGAGGAGTCAATGGCTATCAAAGTAGGTATCAACGGGTTCGGACGCATCGGACGCAACGTCCTGCGCACGGCGCTCGGTGACAAGGATTTCGATTTTGTGGCGGTCAACGATCTGACCGATACAAAAACGCTGGCCCATCTGCTCAAGTACGATTCCGTACTCGGCAATCTGGATCACGAGATTACGGCGACTGAAGATTCAATCAGCGTCAATGGCGACAAGTTCCGCGTCTTTTCTGAAAAAGATCCGGCGAAGATTCCGTGGGAGACGGTCGGCGCTGAAATCGTCATTGAATCCACCGGACGTTTTACCGACAAGCATACGGCGGTCGCTCACCTGCGCGGCCCGGTCAAAAAAGTCATCATCACCGCTCCGGCCAAAAACGATGACATCACCATCGTCATGGGCGTCAACGAACACGCGTATAATCCGGCGGAGCATCACGTTATTTCCAACGCTTCCTGCACGACCAACTGCCTGGCCCCGGTGGCCAAGGTGATTCACGAAAAGTTCGGCATCCGCAAGGCGCAGATGACGACGATTCACTCTTACACCAACGATCAGCACCTGCTCGATCTGCCGCACAAGGATCTGCGGCGCGCCCGCGCGGCAGCGGTCTCGATGATTCCGACCTCGACCGGCGCGGCCAAAGCCGTGGCGCTGGTGTTGCCGGAACTGAAGGGCCGATTTGACGGCATCGCCGTGCGCGTGCCGACGCCGAACGTCTCGCTGGTGGACGTCGTGATGGAACTGGAAAGGGATGCGTCAACGGAAGAGATCAACACCGCGCTCAAGAACGCCGCGAACGAAGAACTGAAAGGCATTCTGGCGTTTGAAACCGCGCCGCTCGTCTCCTGCGACTTTCGCCAGAACTCGCACTCGTCCATTGTGGACGCTGATTACACCAAAGTCATCGGTGGCAATCTGGTCAAGATTCTGACCTGGTACGACAACGAATGGGGCTATTCCTGCCGCGTGCGCGACCTGGTCAAATACATGGCGGCGAAGGGGCTGTAAAGAAAGGAACAGAGCGATGACGGAACAAACGGAAATAACGAAACAGCCGGAACCGCGCCGAGCGCGAAGCAGTTTCTTTTCATCGGTTCAGTTCTTTCTGTCTGTTCTGTCATCGGCTCTCCTGATCGCGCCACTGCTGTTCAGTCCGGCGCAGGCGCAGGGCCATCAAAAGCCGAAACAGGCAAAGAAAGCAGTCACAGGCAAAGCGCGCACGGCGGGGCGTCCGGCGCTGCCCGGCGCGCAGCAGTGCGAAGGCGCGCTTGAAGTCGTGCCGCGCACGCAACTGACTTTCATGCGCAAACGACGCCCGGCCCCGGTCAGCGCTCAGCCGCATCAGTAACCCTGTCAATACAGAACGCGCTGGGCTGATCGGCGCGAAGTTTATGAAAGCTCCGGCCACGCTTCTCGCACACGTTCCCGCTTACGAAAGCACGATTGCCACTTCGTTCAGCCTCAGTCTGCTCGTCCCGGTTTACAACGAACGCCATCACGTCGAGGCGAGTTTGCGCCGCGCGCTCGCGCTTGAAGACGAACTGATCAGCCGCCTCGAACTGATTGTCGTGGACGATTGCAGCACGGATGGAAGCTGGGAAATTCTCAAGCGCATGGCGGCTGAAGATTCGCGCATTCGGCTTTTTCGTCACGAACGCAATCAGGGCAAGGGCGCTGCTGTGCGCACGGCCATTCAGCAGGCGACCGGCGACATCAGCATCGACATTGGCCGACTGCGTCAGCAGTGGGACGCG
>CAYWDW010000269.1:0-6951 GCA_964457105.1 uncultured Heliobacteriaceae bacterium | reverse complement strand
GGTGGCAATGCTGGTGGCGTGGCTGTGGCCGTGACCGTCGGCATAATTCGACAGCAGAGATGTCAATGTCAGGAGAATAATTCAGATGGTCACAAAAAATGATTCAGCCCCCGGCGCGCCCGGCATTGAGCCGCGCTGGACTTCGAGCGCCAAGAGCGGCGTCGGCACAGCCATCCGTGATGAAAGTCAGGTCTGGTTCACGCTCTCGCACGGCATTGTCAATGAAGTCTATTACCCGCGTCTGGATCAGGCGAATACCCGTGATCTTGGTTTCATCGTCACCGATGGCGCGGCGTTCTTTTCCGAGGAAAAGCGCCATGCCGTCAGCCAGGTGCAGCCGCTCGCGCAGGGCGTGTCAGGGTACAGCCTGACGAATACCTGCGTGGAAGGTCGCTATCGCCTGAACAAAACTGTCCTCACCGATCCGCAGCGCGATGCTTTATTGCAGCGCGTCAGCTTCGAGCCGCTGACGGGCACGCTGGCAGACTATCGGCTGTATGCGCTGCTCGCGCCACACATCGGCAATTGCGGGGTCGGCAACGATGGGTGGGTCGGCGAATACAAAGGCATTCCGATGTTGTTTGCGCAGCGCGACGGACTCTTTCTGGCGCTGGCCTGTTCGACGCCCTTTGCCGCGCTGAGCTGTGGCTATGCGGGCACGAGCGACGGCTGGCAGGAACTCAATAAACACAAGCGGCTGGTCAACACTTATGCGCGCGCCATGGATGGAAATATTGCCCTGACGGGTGAAATCAATCTGGCCGAAAGCGGCGGCAGTTTTACGCTCGCGCTGACTTTCGGCAGGAGCGCCAATGAAGCCGGGCAGATTGCGCGCGCGACTTTGCTGCGCGACTTTGCCGAGGTCAAAAGCGAATACGCGCGCGACTGGCAGGAATATCAGGCGGGCTGTCTTGATCTCGGCACGGTCATTGGCAGCGGCTTCGATCATTACCGCGTCAGCACGGCGGTGCTGAAAACGCACGAAGCAATCATCTTTCCAGGCGCGATGATTGCCAGCCTCTCCGTGCCCTGGGGCATGGCGAAAGGCGATGAAGACCTCGGCGGTTATCATCTGGTCTGGCCGCGCGATCTGGTCGAAAGCGCCGGCGGACTGCTGGCGGCGGGCGATGCCACCAGCGCGCGCGAGACCCTGTTTTACCTGATGTGTACGCAGGAGGCCGACGGACACTGGCCGCAGAATATGTGGATGGACGGAACATCCTACTGGAACGGCATTCAGATGGATGAGACGGCCTTCCCGATTCTGCTGGCTGATTTATTGCAACGCGCGGATGCGCTTGATGGGCTTGATCCCTGGCCGCTGGTGCAGCGCGCGGCAGACTACCTGGTGGCCAATGGCCCGGCCACACAGCAGGATCGCTGGGAAGAGGATGGCGGTTTTTCGCCCTTCACGCTGGCCGTCGAGATTGCGGCCCTGCTGGCGGCAGCGGACTTCTTCGCGCAGGCCGGTGAAAAAGACTCCGCCGAATATCTGCGCCAGACCGCCGACATCTGGAACGATCACTTCGAACGCTGGACTTATGTCACCGGAACCGATCTGGCCGCGCAGGTCGGCGTCGAAGGCTATTACGTGCGCATCGCGCCGCTCGAAACGGATTGCGCGCCGTCTCCGGCAAGCGGTTTCGTGCCGATCAAAAATCGTCCGCCGCAGGACAGCGCCGCGCCGGTCAGCCACATCGTCAGCCCCGATGCGCTGGCGCTGGTGCGCTTCGGGTTGCGCGCCGCCGACGACCCGCGCATCACGAATACAGTCAAAGTCATTGACGCACTGCTCAAAACTGAAACCGCGACCGGTCCGGTCTGGCATCGCTACAACGAAGACGGCTACGGCGAACACGAAGACGGCAGCCCCTTCGACGGCACAGGCATCGGGCGCGGCTGGCCGCTGCTGGCAGGAGAACGGGCGCATTATGAACTCATGGCCGGTCATCGCGCCGAGGCTGAGCGATTGCTGCACGTGATGGAGGCGCAGGCCAGTCCCGGCGGCCTGATCCCGGAGCAGATCTGGGATGCGCCGGACATCCCGGCCCTGGAGTTATTCAATGGCCATCCGTCCGGCTCCGCGATGCCGCTGGTCTGGGCGCACGCGGAATACATCAAGCTGATGCGCTCGTTGCGTGATGGCGTGGTGTTTGATCTGCCGCCGCAAACCGTCCGGCGTTATCAGCAGCAGCGTGTGACTTCAGACCGTTCGATCTGGCGCTTCAATCACAAAAGCCGGAGCTTTCCTGCCGGAAAGATTTTGCGCATCGAAACCAGATCGCCCGCCCGCCTTCGCTGGAGCGCTGACGGCTGGCGCAGTTCCAGCGATACGGACACCCAGGACACCGGCATGGGCATCTGTTTCGCTGACCTGCCAACGGCTGGTTTGAGCGCGGGAACGGTGGTCACTTTCACCTTCTTCTGGCCAGCAGACGAGCGGTGGGAAGGCCGGAATTATGAAGTCACCGTCACCTGAAATCCGGGTTGGCGAGGGCTGCCCGATCTTCGTGGTGAAATGTTGACGTCTGAACCGAACTGACTGATGGCTGAAATTACTGACCTGACCGAAAAGCTGCGTGAACTTGCTGCCTCGTCGCCCCGCGCGGTGCGGGCTGATGACATTGTGGCCGAAATTCGCCGGATGCTGGGGGAGCAGGAACTGGCGCGGATTTATGAACACAAAATTCGCCCCCTGCGCACACGTCGTTTTGAACTGAAGGCTCCGGCGAAAAAAGTGCCGGTCGAAGTGCAGCACACGCTGCTCGGCATTGAACTGAAAATCGGCAAGCGGCGACTGCTCTGCCCTGATCTCGCAACGGCGCGTTATTTGTCGGTCTTTGCGCGGCTCGGCGTCGAAGCGGTGGCGGTGCCTTACGACATCACGCAGATTTCGCGGCTGGCCGATGAACTGGAATCGTCGTGGTTTCGCATGTTGATGCTGGCCGATCACCTGACCAGAGGCCGCAGCGCGCGCCTGCACGGGCTGGTCGCCGCGCACCTGATCGCCGCCCAGCGCGCTGAAATCATTCGCCTCGGCGCCGGCCCCGCCATTCCGCAATTCAATCAGAACACCAGACAACGCCGCCGCTGAAAACAAAACCGAAAGCCGCCACGAACCGGCACGAATCAATCCACAGCCGTCTGAAGATTTCCGGCCACACTGCGCCTGATGCGGGCTGATCGTGTATACTGTCGCGCGCCCCTGGCTGACTGTGTTACGCGATTCTGAAATTATGAAAATTCGTCAAATCATTTGCGCCTTGTCTGTCCTGCTGCTGCTGCCTGCGCCGTTCAATATCGGTGCGGCAGGGCATCCGCCATCGTTCGCCGCGCGGGTGGTCGCGCCGCCGGTCGCTGAAATTCCGCAGTTGCAGGCGGTGCTCGCCGGAGAGTTTGAAGTGCAGACGATGGAAGGCCGACGGGTGAAACTGGCGAGCCTGATTCCGAAAAACAAACCCGTGCTGATTGATTTCTGGGCGACGTGGTGCGGGCCGTGCCGGGCGACGATTCCGCACCTCGTCGAACTCTCGAAAAAATACCGGGCGCGCGGGCTGACCGTCATCGGCCTGACGATTGAAGACCCGCAGGAAAGCCAGGTCGCCGTCCGGCAGTTTGCGAAAAAGTTCGGCATCAATTATCAGATCGCCTTTGCGCCGCGCGAACTTTATGGCGAATTCAATAATCGCAACACCCGCACGGCCATTCCGCAGACTTACATTTATGCGGCGGACGGCACCGCCGTGCAGAAAATTACCGGGTACAATCCGAAACTGATTCCAGGCCTGCTGATTGACGCCATTGACCGCGCGCTGAAGCAGGGCGAGACAGATCGGCCACAATCATCTTCGCGTCAGGAACGATGAGCCGACTTCAGTTTGACGCAGCCCCATGAATTTCACTTCAGGAGAACGACAGGCATGAATTTCGCTACACGACATTTCCGTTTCAGCAACCTGAACCGGCGGCTGCGGCTGCTGGCAGCGCTTTCGCTGCTGATGCTGCTTGGTTCCTGCTCGCAGCACAGCGTCGTCACTGACAGCAGCACTAACGCCGGCAGAGAATCAAAGATGACCAACCTGCGCGATTACGACGTGCAGATGCTCGATGCGCCCACGGTCAAACTGTCGCAACTGACCTCGAGCAACAAAGTGCTGGTCTTTGATTTCTGGGCGACGTGGTGCGGCCCGTGCCGGGTGGAAATTCCGCACCTCGTCGAACTGCAAAATGATTACAAGGACAAGGGCGTTGAAGTCATCGGCCTGTCTATTGAAAACCCGAAGATTCACGCCGACCTGGTGCGCAATTTTGCGAAGGAGATGAACATCAACTATCAGATCGGCTTTGCCTCGGATGAAATGTTCAATACCTTCACCGCCGGTTCGGGCAGCATCCCGCAAACGCTGATCTTTGACCGCAACGGCAGGCTGGTCAAACATCTCAGAGGCATTCCCAGAGATCCGAACGTGATCAAAAGCTGGCTGCGCGAAGGCGTGGACAAGGCGCTCGCCCAGGGCTGAGCGAAACCGTCGGTAGTCGGAATTCGGAAGTCGGAAGGAAGAGGCACAGCGCTTTGCTGCCAGGCCATTTTCCACCACCGCACCAGAACCTTTTGCTGTCGCCGTGACTCGCTGACTTCCGAATTCCGACTACCGAATTCCGAATTCCGACTTCCGACTACCGAATTCCGAATTCCAACTTCCCTGCCCTTCATCACCCGTCAATTTTGTGGCGATTCTTGACCCCGCTCGGAAGCCTCTGTTAGTATCCCGCCGAATTCAGAACAGAGCAGTAACTTATCTTTTCCAACCTCAGACACTGGATTAACTCACAGGCCCCGAAGGACTGCCCGACTTCAGGCATGGATTGCGTAATTGGGTGAGGTTCCCCGTCCCTCTCCAGTCACCTGCGCAACGGACGACACCGATGATTTGTGAAAAGTGCAAGCAGGAATTACCAGGCGCTGCCGTCATCTGCCGAAACTGCGGTTACAACAATGCCCTGCAGGGCATCGGCGACTGGCGCGCCAAACGTGACCGGGTGCTGAATCTGTCGGCCAGACATTCCGCGCAGCGCCCTGCCACCCGTCGCAGCGGCGAATCAACCGTCGTCAGATTTCCGGTTTCACCTGAACGCGCCGCCGCCGCTGAAGCCGAACGCGCCGCCGAAATTGAATTGCCAGCCTGGCGCAGGCAGGTGCTTGAAAAGGTGCGCCAGATGCGTCAGCAGCGCGAAGCCGAAGCCAGCGCGCGCGCGCCAGGACGGGATGAAAACGATGTCAACCCGATTGTTGAAGCCGCCATCAGACGCATCCGCCGCGACCCGTCGCCCAATGGCGTTTCATCATCGGGCATCTCAGGCGCGACCGCCCAGGCCACGGCGCGCGCGCTCGAATACGATCATCGCCCGGACGCGCCGCCCGAAACTCGCGCTGAATCGCCTGTGCCGCGAATTTCAGCTCCGGTTATGGTGCAGCATTCTGCCACTGCGAAAAAGAATGAACCCGGCCAGCCTGTTTCGCCGCGTCCTTCAGTCAGCGAAACGGCTCCGGCCAGTCGGCACGAAACCGCGCCGCGAGCCAGCGCGACCGCCCCTGCAAGCGATGACGCAGCCGCATTGCTTTCAGCCGATGAAAACGCCGCTCAGATCGCTGAAGCACCTGAAGCTGCCAGCAGCGCCGAGGAATGGTCAGCGCCGCTTTTCAGTCACGGGCGGGCCGGTAAAGCGCCGCTGCTCGGTCGCGCCGCCGCCGCCTTTGTTGACCTGCAGATCATCGCCTTTTCGCTGCTGCCGTTTTTTACCGCCGCCACCCTGTTCAATGTCGAATTCACGCGCGGCCCGCTGCTGGCGCTGACTGGCCTGGGGCTGGTGATGATCTTTCTCTACCACCTGATTGCGACGGCCATTGCCGGGCGCACCTGCGGCATGGCTGTGTTCAGAATCCGCGTGGCTGATGCCGCTGATGAAAGCCTGCCGCCCGCGCTCAATCAGTGTCTCAGACGCGCCGGCGGCACAGTGCTGTCAATCCTGTTTATTCCGCTCAATCTGCTGGTCATCACGCTCAGCCCCGAACGCCAGAGCCTGTCCGATCAGATTTCTCAGACGCAGGTTGTGCGGCAGTAAGCAGCAACGAAACAGCAGGGCCGGAGACTCTGACCACGAGCAGTGCAAGACAAATCTGATCCGCGCTGAACTGTCACCGACGGCGCAGATCGTCCATGTACCGGCGGCAACAACGTCGCCGGACGCTCCCCGGATCAGTACCCGGCGGATCGAAAGCCCCACCCATAAAACCACACCATCGCTTCCGGCTGCCCCTGCCCATTCAACTGAAAACTGCGGTAATCTGTTGCCCGGTTTTGGGGGCACACCATACCTGATCACTGACGCGATAAAACAACATGGATAATTTCACGCTTCAGGCCCTGACCAGTGACTTGCAGACAATCTTACCTGGGCAGCGGCTCGGCAGAATATCTCAGCCTGGCTCAACTGATCTGGCGCTGGATTTTCGTTTGCGCGACGGGCGCTGGCTGATGATTTCGACCGACCCGCAGCGGCTGGCGCTGTATCTGACCAGGCGCGATGCGCGCAAACCCGGCGCTGAGGCCCGCACCGATACGCCGTTCGCTTCCCTGCTGAAAAAATATCTCAGCGGCGCGCGCCTCACGGCAATTGAGAAAACCGGCTATGACCGCGTCGTGCGCTTCGATTTTGAAGCTTTCGCTGCCGGGGAAAAAGATGCGCCGGGGCCGGCAGTCCCGCGTTCACTCGTCATCGAACTGATCGGGCGAGCGGCGAATGTATTGCTGCTCGAAGAATCAACAATTATCGCCACGCTGCGTGAACGCGCCGAAACCGCCGCCGCTTACAGCGAACCTGATCCGCCCGCCCGCAAAATTGATCCGTTCGACCTGACGCCTGAAAAATCTGATGAACTGATCGCGGCCT
>CAYWDW010000268.1:0-6952 GCA_964457105.1 uncultured Heliobacteriaceae bacterium | reverse complement strand
GCGATCTGTTGTCTCCGTTCAATCCGTGTTCTCTTCATCCTTCTCTTTCAGCGGAGGTCACTATGCGAATCAGACAACATCACTCAGGGCTGGCGCTTTCCGTGCTGGCTTTCGTTTTGCTGAATGCGGCGTTCGTGCAGGCCGCGGCTTTCAATGATCCGCGCACTGCGCCGAGCGTATGGCAGGTTGCGCCGCCTGCGCCCGCGATTACTGAAGCTGAGTGGCGGACTGAATTTGCCGCGCGGCGCAACGAAGTGATGAAGCGCATCGGCGAGCGCGGAATCCTGGTTCTCTTCAGCGCCGAGCCGCGCCTGTATACCAACGATGTGGATTATCCCTTCCGGCAGGAGAACAATCTTTATTACCTGACCGGCATCCGGCAGGCAGGCGCAACGCTCGTGCTGATTCCGGGCGCGAAGCAGACGCGCGAAATTCTCTTTATGCCGCGCCCCAATCCGGCGCGTGAAACCTGGACGGGCCATATGCTGACGGCGGATGAAACGCGCCGCCGCAGCGGCATTCAGACCGTGCTTGACAGCGATCAGTTCAACGCTTTCCTGGCCTGGCTGGCGCCGCGCGCATCAATGACGCTCAGGCAACGCGGCAATGCTGACGCGAAACGTCCTGCCGCGTGGGATGAGGATTTCAAATCAGTCAGAGAAGCTGTCAGTAAAGATGACGCGCAACTCTGGCTGCTGCTGCCGCCATTCAATCCCGACTCGCGCGAATACAATCAGGAACAGAAATTCGCTTCGCAACTCGCCGCTGTGGCAAGCGGCCTGTCCATCAAAAGCGCGATGCCGATCTTTGCCGAACTGCGACAAATCAAATCTCCGCTCGAAGTGAAGCTGATGCAGCAGGCGGTGGACATCAGCATCGAAGGTTTCAATCGCGCTTACGCCGTCGCCGCGCCGGGAGTTTATGAATACGAAGTGCGCGCCGAATTCGAATACACCTACCGCCGCCGCAACGCTGATAACTGGGGCTATCCGTGCATCGTCGGTGGCGGCGCGAATGCGACAACACTGCATTATGAAACCAGTCAGGATGCGTTGCCTGCTGGCAGTCTGCTGCTGATGGATTGCGCGGCTGAGTTCGATCATTACAGCGCCGACATCACGCGCACGATGCCTGTGGGCGGCAGATTCACCAAAGAGCAGGCCGACATTTACCGCCTCGTTTACGAAGCGCAGATGGAAGCGATCAAACTGGCGCGAGTCGGCAAAACAAAGGACGACGTTCACAACCGCGCCGCCGAAGTGATTAAGGAAGGGCTGTTGCGGCTGGGCCTGATTACTTCAAAAGAGAATAACGAATTCCGCACCTGGTTTATGCACGGCACAAGCCACTGGCTGGGGATGAACGTTCACGATGTCGGCGTGACTTCAAAGCTCGCGCCGGGAATGATCTTCACGGTCGAGCCGGGAATTTACATTCGCCCGGACGCGCTGGATGTGCTGCCAAAGACACCTGAGAACGAAAAGTTCATCGCCGCCGTGCGACCCGCGTTTGAGAAATACAAAGGCGTCGGCGTGCGCATCGAAGACGATGTGCTGGTCACTGACGGCGAACCGACAGTGATGTCAGCCGCGCTGCCGTCGAAGCTTGAAGAAGTCGAAGCCCGGATTCAGCGGCTCAAACAGGAAACGCAGAAAGCCGGGATGCCGTAACACTGGCTGACTGACCCGAATGGCATGTCAATCACACTGCACCTGACCGACACTCGTTACACGGTGGTTAGTCTGCCGCTGCATTATTTTGCGGCGGCGCTGGACGCCGTGCGCAGTGCGCCGGATTTCGTTTCGCTGACCCGCGACAAGGCCGAAATCACGCTGATCGTCACGCAGGAAAACTGGCGTCAGGTCGCCGCGCAGTTCCCTGAAGCGAAAGCTCAGGAGAACTGGCGGATGATCTTTTTTGACGCGGTGATGGATTTCACGGTCGTGGGCTTCATTGCTGAAATCAGCCGCGCGCTTGCCAAAGAAGGCATCAGCATTCTGACCGTTTCGACTTACAGCACCGACGCCGTGCTGGTGAATGAACACCGCTACGATGCCGCCGTCGCCGCCGTCAAACGCGCGCTGATCACTTTTCAATACACCCACCTGTCACAGCATTGAAACAAGGAGCGCAGGCGTCGGGGTCGGTGGGTTTCCTGCAAAAGGATTGTGATTGAAATAAGGCAGGCGGGACGCCTGCGCTCCTTGTTCTCCCTGTGAATTATGGCGGGCTTTCATTTATAGTGCGGGCAGGCGGGAATATTTTTGCCCTCAGGATCACAATCACCCCTTTGATTCGTTTCCTGACCTTCAACCTCAATGGAGTTCAGCGATGCGTCTCTTTCAATTTGCCCTGTGCGTCGTCCTTTGCTGCACGTCAGTTTCCTACCATCACGAAGGTTCGGTTCAGGATGAAAATGTTGCGGCAGCCCTCAGGCTGAACGACTTCATTCCTGACGGCACTGAATCCTGCGTCGAAATCAAAAAGGGCAGCAGCGCGATTCGTCCGCAGCTTGCTGCCGTCACCAATGCGACCAGTTATGGCGGCCTGATTGCGCCGGGCGGGTTGGCGGTTTTGTGGGGCGCGAGGTTTTCTGAAGCCGGAGAGGAATACAGCGCCGCCGTCACGCCGCTGCCGCGCCTGCTTGGCCGGGTGCAGGTGTTGTGGCGCGCGGCAGACTGGAACGCGACCATCGCCGGCAGCCGGAATCGTTGCGGCTGGCGTGCCGCGCCGCTGCTCTATGTCGGCCCGCATCAGATCAACTTTCAGGTGCCGATGTTTTTTTACAAACCCTTTGCCGATGAAAATGGCAACGGAGACGGGCGCTTCGCCAACTTTGAAGGCCGCGAATATGAGTTCATAGTTCTCCGTGAACTGCCTGACGGAACGACAAAGGTCAGCTCGAACACGATCAAACTGAAAGTCAATTCGCACGCGCCGGAATTTTTCAGCAACGCAGTGGTTGAATATCCGACGTGGCAGGTTCCTGCCGACATCGCGCCGGGCCGAACGCTGGTGGGCTATCTGACCGGGCTTGGCAAGATTTCAGATCACGAACCCGAAGGCAGTGTGCCGCCGAGTCCGCCCTGGACAACTTCGTACCTGACTTATGTTGAGTACCGGAACATTTACGGCGCGCGATTGCTGCGCGCGGGCTTTCTTTTTGCGGGTCGCGCACCAGGCTTTGTCGGCGTGGATCAGGTCAACTTCGTCGTGCCTGTGTTGCCGGTCAGTTCCGGTGAACCAGTCACGATTCACCTTTGCACCGGCGCTGACAATGCCGACAGATGCAGCGAGAAGGGAGCGACTTTTTTATATCGCGCGCCATAACAAGCTGTGGACTGGATAAAGATCGAGGCGACTGGTGAGTTGAATCAGCGCGTGGCACAATCGCGGTCTTAATTCAGACTTCACATCTCAGGAATTCATATGTCCGAAAAAACCACTCAGGGGCCGCAGACAAAGGCCGTTTACACATCGAAGGAATTCAATCACACACACGCGGTCAGCCCGCCGATCTGGCAGACGACGACGTTCAGCGCCGAATCAGCCGAGCATTTTTACGAGATGGCGAGCGTGCCGCGTCACGCGGAGTTTTACACGCGCTACGGCAATCCGACGCATCAGCAGGTCGAAGCGACGCTCGTTGCGCTCGAAGGCGGCGAGGCCGCGATGGTGACGAGTTCGGGCATCGGCGCAATCTTTCCGGCAGTGATGTGTCAGTTGCGCAGCGGCGATCACATCATCGCGCAGCGCAACCATTACGCAGCGTCAACCGTGCTGTTCCGCGACATCCTGCCGCGCTTCGATGTCGAAACTACCGTCGTTGATCAGACGAACGCTGATGAATTCGCCGCTGCCATCCGCCCGAACACGAAGCTCATTTACACCGAAACGCCGGTCAATCCGCTGATGCAGATTACCGATTTGCGCGCGATTGCCGCGCTCGGCAAACAGCACGGCATCGTGACGATGTGCGACAACACCTTTGCCACGCCGATCAATCAGCGCCCGCTTGAACTCGGGATTGATGTCGTGCTGCACAGCGCGACGAAATACATCGGCGGCCATCACGACGCGACTGCCGGAGCGATGATCGGGACAAAGGCTTTCATTGACGAAGCGTGGAAATTTGCCGTCGTGTCGGGCAGCGTGCTGAGTCCGTTTGACGGCTGGCTGCTGTTGCGCGGCTTGCGCACGCTCGGACTGCGCGTTGAGCGACACAATCAGAATGCGCTGGCCCTGGCGCGGTTCCTCGAAACGCATCCGAAAATCGAGCGCGTTTATTACCCCGGCCTTGAATCGTTCCCGCAGCACGAACTGGCGAAATCGCTGATGAGCGGTTTTACCGGCATGCTCAGCGTGGACGTGCGCGGCGGTTACAGCGGAGCCGAAAAGATGATTGCCTCGCTCAGACTCGGCACGCGCGCGGCGAGCCTCGGCGGCTTTGAAACGCTGGTCGTTCATCCGGCGGCGATGTGGAGTTTGCAACTTTCGCCTGAACAGCAGCGCGCCACCGGCATCAGCGAAAGTCTGGTGCGCATTTCGGTCGGGCTGGAAGACGAGCCTGATCTGATCGCCGATTTTGCGCAGGCGCTTGAGCAGGTCTGAAGATTTCAGATGGCTATGAGTGAAATCACTATTCGCACAGCAACGCGGGAAGACCAGGAAATCCTTCTCGAAATGCTCTGCGAATTTGCCAGGTATGAACAACTCGAACCGCCCGACGAAGCCGGACAGCAGCGCCTGATTGAAGACGGGTTTGGTGAACGCCGACGCTTTGAAGCGCTGCTGGCTGAAGTCGGAGCCAGGGCGGCGGGTTACGCCATCTTTTACGAAATCTATTCGTCGTTTCTGGCGCGTCCGAAACTTTACGTTGAAGACCTGTATGTCAGGCTGGAGTTTCGCGGGCGCGGCATCGGCAGGGCATTGTTTGAGGCTTGTGCGCTTGAGGCTGAAAGGCGCGGCTTTGACCGGATGCAATGGTACGTCGAGGACTGGAATGAAAGCGCCGTCAGTTTCTATCAGCAGATGGGCGCGCACCGGCTGAACTGGCAGACGTGGCAGCTTGATTGTCCGGCGCAAAAAAATGAGGAGAGGTTTTGATGCCTCTCCTCGCCAAGCTAGCTTTGCTGGGATGAAAACTTTGAATGTGAGACAGCGTTGGCCGACTCACATTGCGCTGGCATATTGAGCAAGCCTAATGCCACAGCCGGGATCAAGTCTGTAGCCCCACTTATCTGCTTTCGTCAGCCGTGTTTAGCTTTTCCCGCTGACTCCAGGCAGGCCGCATTTCTATAGTTCTCATCCAAAATTTCGTATAGCGCTTCAGTTTTTCGGAGATGACGCGACCGTCCTGCTGTCTCATTTATTGCCAGCCATACTTTTTCTCCGGCAATGCTGGCACAGGCGGCTGATCGTGCCGGAACTCTGATAATTTTCTGTACTCAGTCTGACGCGGTGGTCTAAAATAGCCGCCGTTCGGCGCTGCATCTGGTCCCGCCGTTACCGCGCCATCAAACCCATCACAAACTTTCTGGCAATCAGCGACCCCGGCCTTACTGCCTGCATCGTGTTGTTCCCGGCTCGATGCCCCCAATCGGCTTAGAGTGCATGGCAGAAATATCAAAAGAGATTTTCGTTGCGGATTACAAGCTGAACCTTCCCGCCGGAGAAACCAATGGAGCTTCACTGCGCCCGGTTTCGGTTATGCCCGGTTATGAAATGGCTGTTGAAGCTGGCGGGCGGCTGGATCAGACAGACCTCACACGCGGCGAAGAGCAGCTACCACTTCAGGCAGAGTTTGCGGCCCTTCGCCGCCGGGTGGGTGAGCTTGAAGAAGTTGCTGACAGATTGCGCGAACAGGATCGGGCCAAAGCCGGATTCATCAGCATGGTGGTTCATGACATCCGCTCACCGCTGACGGTGATTATGGGCACGCTCGACCTGCTGAACGAAGACCTGCTGGATGGTCGCCCGCTCGATTATCAGCATTACCAGTATCTGTTCAGAGAATCGCTGCACAATTGTCAGGAGATTGATCGCCTGATTGAAGACATGCTCGAACTCTCGCGGTTGCGTGAAAGTCGTCTGCGCCTGAATTTTGAGCCGACGACCTGTCTGGACCTGATTGAGTCAGCGCTCGCGGTTGCTGCCGGTGCGGCCAGGCAGGCTGGCATTACGCTTGGCAGTGAACTTCAGCCGCTGTTGCCGCTCGTGTTCGTGGACCGCAAACAGATGCACCGCGCGCTGATGAATCTGGTCAACAACGCGATCAAATTTACTCCGCGTGGCGGCCAGGTCACGCTGCGCGCCCGCATTCTGGAAGAACGCCGCAGCGATGCGCCGTGCGATTATGTGTTGCTGAGCGTCAGCGACACCGGCGAAGGGCTTTCGCCGGAAGAGTCACCATACATCTTTGACGCTTACTGGCAGGCGCCGAACGGCAGGCGCAAAACCGGCACCGGCCTTGGACTGGCCATCGTCAAACGTATTGCCGTCGGTCACGGCGGCAACGCTTCAGTGCGCAGCATTCCCGGCAAAGGCAGCACATTCACAATTATGGTTCCCATCCGCGACACTGCGCCGGAACAGATGATTGAACCTGCTGATTGACACTCCCCATCGCTAAAGCGAGGGGATTCTCGGTTCACTTGAGAGCCGTCTCTCATCCCCGAACGGCGTGCCCCGCCGTTTGATATTCAAGGAAAAAAGGATTGTGCTTCGCTCTCAGGCTGAAGCCTTTCCGCTTCACACAATGGCCCTTATATCCCCACGAATAAATTCGGGGGCTTTACGGGCAGTTTGGTAATTTATTTTTTCGCATGGCGGCAGATTATGCCGCCTGATCCTGCTCTGTCAACTGATCTTCTTCGATGCAGGCCATAATCCAAGCGAGGGATTCAATGACGTTCTCAGGAATTTCATTCATCGTGTTTTTTGCTTTCTCCCC
>CAYWDW010000267.1:0-6969 GCA_964457105.1 uncultured Heliobacteriaceae bacterium | reverse complement strand
ACTCGTTGACGTGGACAGCGCCGCGCGCCAGGCCACCCTGCGGATCACGGCTGCCGCTGATGATCCGGTTTATGAAATCCGGGTGATCGCCACCGACAGTCAGCGGACGACTTTCCGCGCACTGCCCTTCCGCGTCTTCGTCAACGAAATTGCCAATGACGAAACCGGCAGCGGCAAAAAGCTGACCAATCGCCCGCCGACAGCCCGCCTTGAACCGCTCCCCGCCGCGCTTCAGGCCACGAACAAAGACGGCGCGGTGGTGCAGCTTGACGCCTCGAAATCAACCGACCCGGACGGCGACAATCTGACTTTTGTCTGGACTGACAACGGCCAGCAGATTGCCCAGGGCGTGACCGCTTCGGTCAACCTGCCGGTCGGCCAGCATGCCATCGTGCTGACCGTCTCGGACGGCAACGGCGGCGTCAGCAGTTCATCAACCGTCAATGTCGAAGTGCTGCCGCGTGCGCTCAACATCACCAGCGCCACGCCGAAACGCCTGCACACCGGCACCATCGTGACCATGACCATCAACGGTTCCGGCATCGTGCCCGGCACGCGGGTCAGCTTCAGCAGGGCCGGGGTCAGCGTGATCAATTATCAGAAAGTCGCCGAAGATCAGATCGTCGCCACCGTGCAGGTCGCGGAGACGGCGGATTACGGCTTCGGCGACATTTATCTGATTACGCCTGACGGCAAAAGCGTCCGCCTGCGCAGCGGCGTGTTCATTTCACGGTGAAACCAACGGGCCAGGAAGATCAGCTCTCCCTGGCCCATCCCACCACGGTCCGGCCACGACAGCCGCCCACTGCTCCGGTCTGCTTCGGTCAGTTCATCCTGCCTCAATTATCTCTGCCACAATTCAGGTGCAGCGCCGCCGCTAGTAAACCTGCCTCACCTTTCTGCCGATATGAAGGCTGACAAAGTTTCGACTCCTCTCCGGGGAAGAAACCCCAACCGGGAACTGGTCATGAAAGGTCTTTATTTAATCCTGTGCGGGTGCTGCCTGCTGCTGGCTGCCTGTGAAAACAAGCCGCCAAAGTCTGCGGTTGCCCATCCGGTCAGATTTACGGTCAGCGCCGCGCGCGTCTTCGCCGATGGCACGGCTTATGACCTGGTCATTGCCGGACAGTTTGTCAAAGGCCGCGTGAATGCTTCGTTGCGCGGCGAAATCAACGGCACCAAAGTCAGTCAGATCTTCACCCTCGAAGGCAAGCAGGCCGAAGGCTGGCGTGGCATCGTCACCCGCACCAGTTTTCTGCACGCTGAAGGAACCGGCGCGCGGGTCGAGGCCGGCGGCACGATGGAAGTTCAACTTTACGGGCAGGACGATGAGGCAGAAGCGGGCACGCCCGCCAATCCGGGCGAATGGCGCAAGCTGATTATTGAAGCGATGAAAATGGCGCAGACCCAGGAGGCCGATCTGCCCGGCGGCAAGTGAGACACGCGAGATGGGGACAGTCTCGCGTGTTCTGATTCAGCGCGACTTTCCGGTGCGGCGCAGCGAATGACGCTGGTACGACAGCCGCTTTCGCGTCCCCGATGCGGCTTCCGGCGCTTCCATTGCGGCCTCGGCGAGTTGCGCCAGTTCGGATGAATCTCTCAGCATTTCGGCATCGCCCAGTTCTGCCCCCGCAGCCCTCAGAGCCGCGCTGGCATAGAAGATCACCTGCTGCGCGCCGCTGTAATCTCCGGCATCCATCAGGCCAATCGCTTCGCGGCGCGCCCTGGCCGAAAGCAGCATTTGCACGGCTTTGGTCAGGCGCGCATCAACCGGCAACTGCTCAACCGCTTCAGCCGCGCCGTATTCAATCGTCACCGGCTGAATGATCGCCTCGCGGCGACCGGTCACCTTTTCCACCGGAGTCTTTTCGTCCTCGCTCAGTTGCGGATTCCACGCCAGCCGCAGATCAAGGAGATGTTTTCTTTCTCCGACCCGGCCTGCCGGCAGGTTGAGCCGCGCGACAACTTCAACTGGCTGGCCGAGCATCAGGTTCGGCAGTTTGTAACGGCCCGTGTGCGTGACCTCGAAATCATTCAGCACATCGCTCACGCGCACGCCATCGCCGGGACTGAAGCCGAGGCTGACCGTGTGCCCGACCTGCGCCGTCAGGCCTTCAAGTTCGGTGGCAAAGATGCGTTCCATTTCGGCGGCTTCCCTGACGTGCCACGCATTGCCGCGCCCGGCTTCGGCCATTGGAATCAGCAGGTCTTCGTTGAAATCATTGCCGATGCCGATGGTCGTCGTGCTGACGCCGCGCGCGGCAAGTTCGCCCGCCTGGCTGATGATCCGGTCATTTCTGGTTTCGCCCACATTGGCCTGCCCGTCCGTGACCAGCATCACGCGATTGATGACTTCGGGACTGAGCTGCTGGCTGACTTCGATGCCGCCGCGCACCCAGGCTTCGTGCAGCGCCGTTGAGCCTCTGGCTTCGATGCTCCTGATGTAACGTTTGATCTGCTGCTTGTCAGTGGCCTGCTGGCAGGGCACCCGCAGCTCAACGACTTCATCAAAAACGATCACGCTGACCCGGTCATCCGGCAGCAACTGATCCACACAGTAACAAACGGCCTCACGCGCCCGCTGGATCTTTTCACCCTGCATGCTGCCTGATCTGTCCATCACCAGGCTCAGGTTGAAGGGCGGACGCCGCCGCAGGGTCACTTCCGGCGGCAGAATGCGAATCAGCAAATCCGCAATCTGTGCCTGCCCGGCCACAAACAGGGGACGTTCAGCAATCACTTCGATCATCGGTCCAGATGGCATTTGGCAACCTCACTTTCCAGACTTCGGGACAACAGCTTCAATCAGATTGATGATGCGGCGAGCCAGTGATTGCCGGGCCGAAGTTTCATCCGGCAGCCGGTAATCTGACCGCAGGTGGATTTCCAGCCCCGGCTCAACCTCAAGGCGCGTCCACGTCGGCCCCGGCGACTGCGCAGCCGCAAACACGACCTGGCTCTGCTTTGACTTGCCGGATTCGCCCCGCACCGGCGGCGGCAGCAGCGATTCCAGATAATCGAGCGCGTCATTTCTGAGCCGCCCGCTCGCGCGTTTTTCTTCAACGCCGAGCCAGGCTTCCAGTTCCTTTTCGCGGCGCCCGTCAAGCAGTTCCCTGATCTTGCGAATCGGCAGGTGATCGGCCTGCAGCCGCTTGATCATGACCAGTTGCAGCAGGTGCAGCCACCCATAGACCGACGCCGTGCCCTGTCGGCCTGCCGCCTGTGACAACAGCCCTTCGGTCAGGTAATAACGCACCATGCGTTCATCGGGGACTTCGCTGACCGTGCCGCGCTCCTGTGCCGGAACGTAGACATCAATCAGCCGCGCCGCCGCTGCCGCCAGTTCCGTCACTCCGACATACTGCCGTTGACGCAATTCCTTCAGACTTTCCCGCATGGCCCGGATGCTAATCCGACCATTCATCCTTGTCAACAGTAATTACTGTCAAAAGCGGTAAAAAGAAATGCGCCGCTCAGGGATGCTGGTTGTCCGTCTGACCGGCGCACTTTCAGCTTCAGGATTGCGCGTCACGCCGCCGGGTCGGCGCCGAAAAAATCGTTTGCTTTATCCCGGCGCTTCTGGCAAGTTGCCCGCACGACCGGCCCTGCCCGAAAGTAACGATGATTATTCTGAGGTCTTCAAACTATGGCACTCGATGAAAAAAAGCGACAGAAGAAACTGGCCCGCAAAACCGCCAAACGCAAAAAATCACTGATCGCCGCGAAAAAGGAACACAGCACCATCATCAATCTGATGAATGATCCGATGACGGTGGCGCTGGCCTCGTCAGCCGCGCTCGTCCACGAATGTTATGTCTCAGAAGGATTGTTTGAAAACGGCATCGGCCAGGCGCTGATCAGCAAGCTGCTGCCGAACGGACGCATCGCCGTGGCCGGATTTCTGCTTGATGTGTATTGCCTGGGGGTGAAGGACGCTTACGCAAAGGCGATGTCCGCGCAGGAATTCAGAGAATACGTCAGGCTGCTGGAACAGGTCGGCCCGCTCAGAAAGGTTGAACCGTCATACGTGCGCAAGCTGGTTGAATCGGTCGAAACCTGGGCTGCCGGCCTCGGCCTCAGCGCGCATCCTGATTATCGTGTGGCGAGGCAGCTTTTCAATGACATCATCGCGGAAAACTGCCCGGATGAATTTGTTTTTGGCCGCAAGGGCAAACCGTTTTTCGTCCAGGGACCGCGGGACACGCCGGTCAAAGTCCGGCAGACGCTGGAGACTCTGAGGCGAACGTGTGGCGAAGGGAATTTCGATTACCTGCTCGTCACCGGAGTTTCGGCAGGCGACAATTTCTGATTCACGAAAACGTTCAGGCCGGACTGACCGGATAATCAGCAGGCGACGGCGCAGGCCTGGTTTCACTGCTCGCGCTGAGTGTGCTGTCAGTCCCGGCTGCCATAAAAACCCGGCGAATGATCGGCGCCAGGTCACCCGCATCGGCCAGAAAGCCATCGTGACCGTGCGCTGATTCCAGATCCACATAATCAACGGCGGCGCCTGCTGCCGCCATCCTTCGACTCAGCGCCCTGACCTCGGCGGCAGGAAACAACCAGTCCGAAGAAATCCCCACCAGCAGCACGCGCGCGGCAATGCGCCGCAGCGCCACCACCTCTGACGCAAAGCCATGCGCGAGGTCAAAATTATCCATGGCTTTGGTGATAATCAGGTATGAACCGGCATCGAAACGGCGCGTGAAAATTTCGCCCTGATAATCCAGATAACCGCCAATGTCGAAGCGTTCCGATAATGAACGGTGCGGGTCTTCGCCGTTGCGGTTCGGCTTGCGGGAATAACGCTCGTTGAAAAGTTCTGCTGACTTGTATGAACACATGGCAATCGCCCGCGCAATGGCCAGTCCACTGCCCGACTGCCTGCCCTCGTGATCCATTCCGTTCTGCCAGTGCGGGTCATTCAGAATCGCCTGCCGTTGCAGGTGATTGAGCGCCAGGCCCATGGCTGAAAGCGGCGCCGCGCCAATCGCCACGCAGCGTTCGACCCGGTCAGGATAATCAACCGCCCACTGCATCGCCTGCATGCCGCCGATTGAACCGCCAATCACGCCGGAGAGTTTTTCAATGCCGAGCGAACGGATGAATTCTGCCTGCGCGCGCACCCAGTCGCGCACCGTGACGAGCGGAAAGTCTGTGCCCCAGGCTTTGCCCGTGGCCGGATTGATCTCGCGCGGCCCGGTCGAGCCGTAACAGGAACCGAGAATGTTTGTGCAGATGATGCAGTCGCGGGCGGGATCAAAAATGCCTGCCTCGTTGCCGGCAAAGACAAAAAGCTGCGGCCACCAGTCAAAGACCCGCGCCGAACCTGACAGCGCGTGACAGACCAGAATCGCATTGTCGCGCCGCTCGCTGAGCTGCCCGTAAATCGCGTAATGCAGTTTCGCCTGCGGCAGTTCAAGCCCTGAAGTCAGGCGAAACGGACGGCCCTCATTCAGAATGAAATCGCCTTCGCAGTCTGGCTCAATCACTGGAATCATAAACTTCACAATTCAGCTCCGATTCACCGCTGCTCTCCATCGTGATTATTCGATCCGGAAATCTGATCCGGATCGGTGTGCCATGGCGTGCAGGTTACAGCACGCCATGGCACATTGACCTAAGCGCCAGCTTTGGCCGCCGTCGTTGCGGCTTTCAGCGCCTGATCAATATCCGCGATGATGTCGCGCACGTCTTCGATGCCGACCGACAGGCGCACGAGGCCGGGCGTGACGCCGGTCGCGGCCTGCTCTTCGGCGGTCAGTTGCGAATGCGTGGTTGAAGCCGGATGAATGACCAGCGATTTCGCATCGCCGATATTGGCCAGCAGGCTGAAAAGTTTCACCGAATCAATGAACTTTTTGCCGGCTTCCAGCCCGCCCCTGATTTCAAACGTCAGCAGCGCGCCCGCGCCTTCAGGCAGATATTTCTGCGTGCGCGCATACCAGGGACTCGATTCCAGCCCCGGATAATTGACGCGCTCAACCTGCGGATGATCGGCGAGGAATTTCGCCACTTCCAGCGCATTTTCAGAATGCCGCTCCATTCTCAGGTGCAGCGTTTCAGCCCCCTGCAAAATCAGGAAGGCATTGAACGGCGACAGGCACGCGCCCGTGTCGCGCAGCCCCTGCACGCGCGCTTTCAGAATGAAGGCCAGCGGGCCGAAGGCCTCAGTGTAAACCAGGCCGTGATAGGACGGGTCAGGCGTCGTGAAATCGGGAAAGCGGCCCGATGCCTTCCAGTCAAACTTTCCGGCGTCAATGATCGCGCCGCCAATTGAAGTGCCGTGACCGCCGATAAATTTGGTCAGCGAATGAATCACGAGGTCAGCGCCATGCTCAATCGGACGACACAGCGCAGGCGACGGCGCGGTGTTGTCAACAATCAGCGGCAGCCCGTGTTCGTGCGCGACCTCGGCGAGGCGTGCGATGTCTATAATGTCGAGTTTCGGGTTGCCGACCGTTTCGGCATAGACCGCTTTGGTCCGGTCGTTGATGGCCGCGCGCAGCCCGGCTTCGTCTTCGGCATCCACGAAACGCACGGTGATGCCGTATTTCGGCAGCGTGTAATGAAACAGGTTGTAGGTCCCGCCATAGAGCGACGTGATCGAAACGATTTCATCACCGGCGCTCGCCAGGGTCGTGATCGCCAGCGTTTCAGCCGCCTGGCCCGATGAGAGCGCCAGCGCCGCCGCGCCGCCTTCGAGCGCCGCCAGACGTTTTTCCAGCACGTCGGTCGTCGGGTTCATGATGCGCGTGTAAATATTGCCGAACTCCTGCAGAGCAAAGAGCCGCGCCGCGTGATCGGCATCCGTAAAGTTGTAGGAAGTCGTCTGATAAATCGGCACCGCGCGCGCATTGGTCGCCGGATCAGAAGTCTGGCCGCCGTGAATGGCGAGCGTGTTGAAGTGAAAGCGTCGCCAATTACTTCCTGAAGTCAGGCGCGATTTCAAAAACTCTTGGTCGGGGC
>CAYWDW010000266.1:0-6979 GCA_964457105.1 uncultured Heliobacteriaceae bacterium | reverse complement strand
GCTGCCCGGAAAAGTTCGGCAGGCTGTGTTTCCATCACCCGTTCAGGCATTAAAAGCATGTTCGACAAGTTCAGAGAAGAGTGTGGAGTTTTCGGTATTTTCGGCAACCCTGAAGCCTCGCGGCTGGCTTACCTGGGGCTGTACGCGCTGCAGCATCGCGGGCAGGAATCGGCAGGCATCGTCTCGGCTGACGGCGCGCAGCTTCACGCGGAACGCGGCATGGGACACGTCAGCGACATTTTCAATGAATCGAATCTGGCGCAACTGCCTGGTTCAATCTCCATCGGGCACGTGCGTTATTCGACCGCCGGCAAAGTGAGTATTAACGAAGCGCAGCCGTTTGCGGTCAACTGCAGCTTCGGCCCGCTCGCGCTGTGTCACAACGGCAACCTGCCCGATGCTTCAGAAGCGCGCGCGGAACTCGAACAGGCCGGCGCGATCTTCTCTTCAACTTCAGACACCGAAGTTGTGCTGCACCGCATTGCGCGTTCGCGCGCGGCGAGCCTGCCCGAAGCCATTGTGGACGCGCTCAATCATCACGACGGCGCGTTTTCAATGCTCTTTGCCACGCCGTCGAGCCTGATTGCCGTGCGCGACCCGCGCGGGTTTCGTCCGCTCTGCATGGGCGTGCTGGAAGGCGCGACAGTCTTCGCTTCGGAAACCTGCGCCTTTGATCTGATTGGCGCCGCCTATGTGCGCGATGTCGAACCGGGCGAGATGGTGATTGTGGATGCGACGGGCGCGCGCTCGCTCCGTCCGTTTCCGCCACAGCGACACACGCACTGCGTGTTTGAGCACGTCTATTTTTCGCGGCCCGATTCGCTTGTCTTCGGGCGCAGCGTCAACAAGAGCCGCCACCTGCTTGGCAAATGGCTCGCGCGCGAATGCCCGGCGGATGCCGACATCGTTGTGCCGGTGCCCGATTCAGGCGTCGCGGCGGCGATTGGTTATTCATCGGAATCGGGTTTGAAGTTCCGCTTCGGGCTGGTGCGCAATCATTATGTCGGGCGCACCTTCATCGAACCGCAGCAGCAGATTCGCGGCTTCGGCGTCAAGGTCAAACTCAATCCGGTACGCGATCTGATCGAAGGCCGCCGCGTTGTGCTGATTGACGATTCGCTGGTGCGCGGCACGACTTCAAAAAAGATCGTCAAGATGGTGCGCGACGCCGGAGCCACTGAAGTTCACCTGCGCATCAGTTGCCCGCCGACGATTTCGCCGTGCTATTACGGCGTGGACACGCCGACCAGGGAAGAGTTGATTGCGGCGCAGCATTCGGTGGCAGAGATTCGTGATTTCATCGGCGCTGATTCGCTCGGCTACCTGAGCCTGCAAGGCCTGCTCGAAGCCGTCGGCGACGCGGGCCACACGCGCTTCTGCACGGCCTGTTATACCGGCCAGTACCCGACCCTGATTACGCGGCGCAGCAGCACCGAACTGATGCGCGAACGCGAGGAACAGATCACTGTGGCCGGCGTCTGATTCGTGACTGATCGTCATTGATGCCAACACACCGCCAAAGCCTGGTCAGAGTTTTCAGCAGCGCGCTTTTTTGCGCGCTGCTGATTTTCAGCCTCGCCTGTCAACGCGAAACGCCGAAGCCGGAACCGGAACCGGCGCCGCTGAAGGGCGATGGTCGGCTGAACATTTACGCGCTCGATGTCGGCCAGGGCGACAGCCTGCTCGTCATTTCTCCGGGCGGCAAAACCGTGCTGATTGACGCCGGGCCGGTTAGTGCCGGCGCTGAAGTCGTCGCGGCGTTGCATCAACACGGCGTGAAGATTCTCGACCTGGTGGTGGCGACGCATCCGCACGCTGATCACATTGGCGGCATGCGCCAGGTGATGCAGAATTTCACAGTCAGAAAATTTCTTGACAGCGGCCAGACTTACGCCAGTCAGACTTACGAACGGATGCTCAGTGAAATCCAGGCGCGCAACATCAGTTTCATCAAAGCGCGCCAGGGGCAGCACATCGAAATCGAACCGAACGTCAGCCGCGAAGTTCTCAGTCCCGGCAGGAAATTTTTCACTGAAGTCCGCAGCGGCGGCAGCGTCGCCAACGCCAATTCCATCGTGCTGCGGCTGAGTTACCAGGATTTCGCCATGCTCTTGACCGGCGACGCCGAATTTGAAACCGAAGCGTTGATGATGGACTCAGGCGCGACGCTGAAGGCGCAGGTGCTGAAGATCGGTCATCACGGTTCGCGCCACGCCACAAGCGGAAAATTTCTGGCCGCAGTCGCGCCAAAGGCCGCAATCATTTCTGACGGAGAGACGAACGATTACGGTCATCCCTCACAATTCACGCTCGACCGGCTGCGCCGCGCCGGGGTGCAGACTTATCGCACCGATCTGAACGGCGAGATTGCGATTGTGACGGACGGCAGGACGTTCGAGATCAAACCGTCCAGAAAAGCCTCGCTCGCGGCAATCTGGCTGGGACGACAGCCGCCGCAGCATGAACTGACGGCGAGTCCGTAACCAGGTCGAAGCATTGGACGCTGGGACAGTACCGCGCGCGTGAGCAAGCGGTGGTTTCGATGCCTCACCGCTTGCTCACGCGCGCGGTACTGTCCCCGTCTCGCGTGGTCTGATTTAGTCGGCCCGCCCGTCCGCACGCCAGACGCTTCGCGTTTCAACCGGCTGATCGTTCACTGAGGATTGATGACAAAGCAGAAAGCAAACCCTGCGGAACCGGTTGCGGTCTTCATTGACCGCATCGAAGACGGCATCGCCATCATCACGCTCGGCGACGATGACCGCATTCATTTCCATCTGCCGCTCAAATATCTGCCCGCGAATGTCAGCGAAGGCGATCATTTCAGACTGACTTTTCAGCCTGACCCGGCACAGACTGCCGCCGTCGGTCAGCGCGTGGCCGAACTTCAGGAAGAACTGAGCGGTCACGACGATCAGATGAACATCAGACTTTAACCCCTGAAATTTATGACTCGTTCAATCAGCTACAAGGACGCCGGAGTCAATATTGACGCGGCCAACGACGCCGTCGCGCGCATCAAAAAGCTGGCGCGCGCGACCTTCAATGAAAACGTGCTGTCCGACATCGGCAGCTTCGGCGGCATGTTCAGCGGCCTCTTTACCGACGCGCGCGAACCGGTTTTAGTGGCGAGCGCTGACGGTGTCGGCACGAAACTGAAAATCGCCTTTGCGACCGGCATTCATCACACGGTCGGTTACGATCTGGTCAATCACTGCATTGACGACATTCTGGTGCAGGGCGCAAGGCCGCTGTTTTTTCTGGATTACATTGCGACGGGCAGGCTTGAACCGGGCGTGATTGAAGCGCTGGTCGAAGGGCTGGCGCGCGCGTGCCGCGAAGGCAACTGTGCGCTGCTCGGTGGTGAAACGGCTGAGATGCCCGGTTTTTATGCCGATGGCGAATACGACATTGCCGGATTCATTGTCGGCGTGGTGGATCGTCCGAAAGTGATTGACGGTTCGCGGATCACGGAAGGCGATATGGTCATCGGCCTGCCTTCGCTCGGTCTGCACACAAACGGCTACAGTCTGGCGCGCAAGCTGCTGCTCGATGTCGAAGGGTTGCAGGTTGATTCGCACGTCAGCGAACTTGGCTGCACGGTGGGCGAAGAACTGCTCAAGCCGCACAAGAACTATTACCCGGCGCTCAGTCGCCTGATCGAACGCCAGGGCATCATCAAGGGCCTCGCGCACATCACCGGCGGCGGCCTGGTTGAAAACATTCCGCGCATCCTGCCGTCAAACGTTGATGTCCTGCTGAAGCAGGGGTCGTGGCCGGTGCTGCCCGTCTTCGACCTGATGCAGCGCATCGGCAACGTCCCGCGCGAAGACATGCTGCGCACCTTCAATCTCGGCATCGGCATGGTCGTCGTCACAGGGCAGCAGTATGCCGGGATGGCAAAGGATCATTTCGAGCAGCTCAGAGAGCCGTATTACGTCATCGGCAGAGTCGTTGATGGTGATGGCCGCGTCAGGTTTGAGTGATCCGGCGTGATCGCCATCAGAAACGGATGTGCGATAATGCCAGCGAAAAAGGAGTCATCAGTTATGCACGTCGCAGAAAAATTCACTTCCGCAGATCTGGCGCTGCTGCCCGATGACGGCAAAAAGTACGAGATCATCGAAGGAGAACTTTACGTGTCGAAACAACCGAACTGGCATCATCAGTTCGCCTGCGGGCGACTGTTCCGTTTTCTTGATGAATGGAATGAACACACCGGACTTGGCACAGTGAATTTTGCTCCGGGTCTGGTCTTTGCTGACGACGATGATGTGGCCCCTGATATAGTCTGGATCAGCAATGAGCGGCTGGCGTCTTCGCTTGATGACAGCGGGCACCTCAGCGTCGCGCCTGAAATTGCGGTCGAAGTCCTCTCGCTCGGCACGGCCAATGAGCGGCGCGACCGCGAAACCAAGCTCAAACTTTATTCGCGGCGCGGCGTGCAGGAATACTGGATCGTGGACTGGCTGCATCGTCAGGTCGAAGTTTATCGTCGCAAACAGAAAGCCCTGCGACTGGTCGAAACGCTGCTGCCGGAAGATGAACTGAAATCGCCACTGCTGCCCGGCTTTGCCTGCCGGGTCAAACTGCTGTTCGGTGACATCCCTGTTTCAAAAACCAACCTGAAGAACGGCGCAGGAAAGTCGCGCGCTTCTGAATAACCTGCGAATTATCATGAAAACTTCGTCACGCCCTCGCCGCCTGCTGATTTCTCTCTGTCTGATTTCACTGCTGCTGCCGCCTTCAGCCTTCGCGCAACAGGCGAACAACGCCGCTCAAACTGCGCCGAAAAAGTTTGAGCTGACGGTTGACAGCATTATGCGCGGGCCGGAACTGGTCGGCTGGCCGCCGTCAGATGTGCGCTGGTCGCAGGACAGTCAGCGCGTTTATTTTCGCTGGAAGCAGGCGAATGAGCCGCGCCTGAAAGAACCGGCCTGGTATGTCGTCAGCCGCGACGGCGGCGGCTTGCGCAAACTTTCAGAAGACGAGGCGAAGCAGGTGCCGCCGGCAGGCGAATTGTCGAAAGATAAAAAGCTGACGGTCTTTGCCGATGAAGGTGACATTTACCTTTACGATCACACCCGAAACGAACGGCGGCAGATCACCAGAACCACCGATGCCGAAGGCAGCCCGCATTTCACCTTCGATCAGAAGCAGATTTATTTCACGCGGCAGAACAATCTTTACGTGATGCCGCTTGATGGCGGCGCGCTGGTGCAGATGACCGACATTCGCACGGGCGGCGCAGCCCCGGCAGCCGCAGGCCCCGCTGGTTTCGGCGGTCAGCGGCAGGGCGGCGCACTCGGTTCAGGCGAACGGCAGAAAGGAACCGACAGCCAGGAGTTCATCAGAAAGGAAGAGCGCGAACTGCTCGATGCCGTCCGCGAACGCGCCGCGCAGCGCGAAGAGCAGGAAGCGAAGCGTAAGAAACGCGAGACGCGCAAGCCCTTCAATGTGCCGCCGGGCCAGAGCGTCGGCAATCTGTCGCTGTCGCCTGATGAAAAATACGTCATCGCTTCGGTCTTTGAACCGGGCGCGGGCGCGAAAAATACCATCGTGCCGAATTACGTGACCGAATCGGCCTACACCGAAGACATTCCGAGCCGCAACAAGGTCGGCGACAACCAGGCTCGCACGCGCCTGGCCGTCATTTCAGTCGAAACCGGCGAAGTGAAATTTGTGGATCACGGCCAGACCAGCGCGGCAAAATCTCAGTCCGGCGCGCAGTCAGCCGCGACGCCCGACCACACGCAGCAACAGGCACAGCCGCGCCGCGAAGCGCAGAATCAGCCGAAACAGTCTGAACGCCCGATGCAGCTTCTCGCTCCGGTCTGGTCTGAAGACGGCAGGCGGGCGGCGCTGATTGCGCGTGCATCTGACAACAAGGATCGCTGGGTGATGCAGCTTGACCCGGCGACGGCGAAAACAAAGGTCCTCTTTCACGAACACGATGACGCCTGGATTGGCGGCCCTGGCACGTTCACGCTCGGCTGGCTGCCCGACAGCAGCCGCGTTTACTTCGTCTCGGAACGCGACGGCTTTGCGCATCTTTACACCGTGTCGCCTGACGGCGGCGAACCGCAGCAACTGACTTCGGGCAAATGGGAAGTCACCGGCGTTGAAATCGCGCCCGACAAATCGAAGTTTTATCTGACGACGAGCGAAGTCAGTTTCGGTGAGCGCCATTTTTACGCCCTGCCCTTTACCGGCGGCGAGCGCACGAAACTGACCGCGCTGCCCGGCAACAATCAGGCCGAGGTGGCGCCCGATCAGTCAATGCTGGCAATCATTCGGTCGTACAGCAACAAACCGCCGGAGCTTTATCTCGCGCCGAACAAAGCAGGCACGACTGAACCCGAAGCGAAACAGCTCACGACTTCGCCGACCGACGAGTGGCGCTCGTATAACTGGATTGACCCGCCGATTGTGAAGTTCAAAGCCCGCGACGGCGCTGAAGTTCCGGCGCGAATTTACAAGCCGAAGAACTTTCAGAAGGGCGGCCCGGCAGTACTGTTCGTGCACGGCGCGGGCTATTTGCAGAACGTGCATAAATGGTGGAGCAGCTATTACCGCGAATACATGTTTCATCACCTGCTGATGGAACGCGGCTTCACGGTGCTGGATGTTGATTATCGCGCGTCGGCTGGTTACGGGCGCGACTGGCGCACGGGCATCTATCGCCATATGGGCGGCACAGACCTGAGCGATCAGGTGGACGCGGTGAAATATCTGGTCAGCGAACACGGCGTTGATCCGAAGCGCGTCGGCCTTTACGGCGGCAGCTACGGCGGATTCATCACGCTGATGGCGATGTTCACCGAACCCGATGTGTTTGCGGCGGGCGCGGCCTTGCGGCCCGTGACCGACTGGGCGCATTACAATCACCCGTATACCTCAAACATTCTCAACACGCCGCAGGCTGATGCCGCAGCTTACAAACAAAGCTCACCGATTTACTTTGCGGGAGGCCTGAAAG
>CAYWDW010000265.1:0-7032 GCA_964457105.1 uncultured Heliobacteriaceae bacterium | reverse complement strand
TGTGTTTCGTTATTTCCGTCTGCTGCGGTCATCTCTCTTCTGCTTAACTTAATGCTATTGGCCTGTAGCCACCTCTCCTGAGCAAGCCGGAATAATTGTCTGCGGGAATCCTGAACCGCCGACATGATTACAGGGTAAGCTGCACTTTTCCAGTCAACTTATCGAAAATTCCTGCTTTTCACGCGGCGCATAAAAAAGGTGGTGAGACCTGTCGCAGTCCCACCACCTGACCAGTCATCTGATGAAGGTCATCAGAAGGTCACGCGGAAACCAAGCTGAATCGTGCGCGGCCCGAAGGCAAAGGCCCGCTGGTCGCGCAGGTCATTGAGCGCATTGTTGGCCGCGTAATCGTAATTCAGGCTGCCGAACCCTGCGCCGAGGCCGCCATAGCTGCTGCGGCCCCGCTTGTTGAAAAGATTGAAGGCCTCGAAGTACGGTTCAATCCGCAGATTTTTGACGATCAGCGCGTTCTCAATCGTGATCGGACGAGTGACGCGCAGATCGAAACTCACCGGATTTGAACCGAACGGATCGGGGTTGCCGGTCGGAATCAGCGGAATGTTCGGGCTGACCGCCTTGAGCGTCCTGAGCTGAGCTTCAGTGAAAAGCCCTGCCGCCACCAGCGCCTGACCGTTCGGAGTCAGCTTGCCGGCCACGTTCGTGTTGTAGGCCTGAATCAGTTTGTTCAGGTCGCCGACGCTGGTGATCCCGCGCCCCCAGTCGCCCGCCCGCTGGCCGGGCAGCAGGTCGCCACGCGGCGAGGTGCCGGTGCCGCCATCGCCGTTCAGGTCGGTCGTGAACATGGCATTGGCGCCTGTGATGCCGCCCAGGGCCGGCACGGTAAAGGAAGTCGGTGCCAGCGAACGCGCGGTAAAGACCGAACTCAGCCGGAAGCCCCAGGGAACGCTGAACACGACACCGCCTGAAAACAGGTGCCGCAGACTGAACGGAGTGTGACCGAAATAAGCTTCGTTGCCCGAAACACGGTTGTCACAGGTGTTGTTGATGAACTCCACGCGGCTTGAACCGCAAGTCGCCAGGCTTTGACCCAAAGCGTAAGAAAGCTGATATTCCAGCCCGCTCATCTTCAGGAAGCTTTGGCTTGTGCGGCCCTGCAGCTTGACCTGCAACGCCGAATAGGTCGAGAAGCCGCCGGTCATAATGCGCGCCCGGATGAGTTCCGAGGTCTTGCCCTTGAAATAGGTATCGCTGGCCAGCCCGAAGGACGTAATCGTCCGGCCAGGATTGGCCGCAATCCACTGATCCACCGACAACCCGCCCAGCACCGTGTTGACGCGGGCGCGGGCCGCCGCCACATCCAGCGTTGAGGCGTCACGCCGCAGTTCATAATCACGCAGCAGGTACGGCAGTCCGACGGCGCGATTACGAATGTAATCAACCGACAGCACGTGCCCCGGCCACACTTCATGCTGGAACCCGATGTTGAACTGCATCGAGTACGGAATCTTGAAATCGCCGGGGAAGTTGCCGCCGAAGGTATTACCGCGCGCGATTTCAAAGAGTGTCTCCCCCTGCTTCGGGTCGAACTTGAAATTGGCATAGGCCGCATTCAGCGCGAGATGCACCTTGCTGATGGTCGCGAGTACATTTTTGATCGGCTGTCCGACCAGGTCGCTGTAATCGCCATCCGGGTGTTGGCCGTCCACATTGATCGGCGTTCCGTCGGGGCCGAACACGCCGGTTTGATCGTAAAAATCCGGCCCGATGCCCGGCGGAATCAGCGCGAATTCGTTGAAGATGGTGTTGTTGGAAATGTTCATTTCGTAGGCGCGATAGAAGCCGCCACGAATCGAGGTTTTGCCCTTGCCGAACGGATCCCAGGCGAAACCGATGCTCGGGCTGAAGGCATTCTTCGGGAATTCAGGCGGATTGAGCGAGGGCGGATGCACCTGCCCGATGATCGCCGCGCGCCGCGCACCGTCTTCCTTTTCCTTATTGAAGAAGGCCGTGTCGTATTCCCACCGCAGGCCGAAATTGATGTTCAGGTTGCGGCGAATGCGCCAGTTGTCACCGACATACCAGGCATAGCGGATGTTGTAGTTGCCGCCGTGCGGAAGGTTGTGCGCTGCCGGAATGGTGAAGAACCCGTTGGCCGGGCCAGTTGAAAAACTGTTGAGCGGATATTCGAGCGGATTCTTGGGATCGCCGCCGCGCGCAATCACCTTATCGCGCTCGCCGCCCGCATCGGACGTGAAATCACCACCAAGTGTCAGCGGCCCGGCGAAATTGGCAAAGCCGCCCAGCACGATGCGGTTGATTTCACCGCCATACCGCAGCGTGTGATTGCCGCCCGTGTAGCTGCCGTCATATTTGTTCTGGAAGTTGTCCTGATAGGTCTGCTGCGGCGCCAGGCTGTTCGGCCCAAGCTGATACTGACCGACGCCGAGGAAGTAAGGAACCCCGTCCCCCGTGCGATTGAACTTGAAGGGCGAAAGTTCCTGGCTGGCGATGTTGTTGTTGAAGTTGACGTACCCGAACCGGTAGGAATGCGTCAGCCGCGACCGGGTAATGTCCACCCCGACGACGTGAACGTTTGTCCAGTCAAGATTCTGAAACGGTGACTGGCCGCTGCCGCCGGTTGAGGTGTCCCAACTGTGATTGAAGCGATAAAAGGCGCGCACCGAACTCGCCGCGTTCCAGTCCAGACGGCCTGAAGCGTAACGAATGCCGACCGGCAGGCCGACGTTGCCGGCCATTTGCGGGAAGAACGTGACATCAGCAGGATCGGTCACGAAATTGTCAGCCTGATAGAACCGCTCCCAGTTGGCAAACCAGAACAGCTTGTCCTTGATGAGTGGCCCGCCCGCGCGGAATCCGACCTGATGACGATGAAAGGGCGCGTTGTCACCGATCTGCGAGGCGGATTGTTTGGCCGCAAATTTCTCATTGCGTCCGAAGTAAAAGACGCTGCCGTGAACAGTGTTGCCCCCGCTTCTGGTCACCACGTTGATCGCGCCGGAAGTGGTCAGCGAAGTTGACAGATCGAATGATGAACGGCTGAGCTGAAATTCCGAGACGGTGTCATTTGAAAGATTGGCGACCGTCGTGCCGACCGTTTCATCAGTCACGTCAATGCCGTCAAACTGCACCCGCGTGCCGGTGCCGCCGCGCCCGCCGACGCCGACCGCACGAAAGGCATTGGTCTTGGTCGGGTCAATCGCGCCGCCGTCCTGGACAATCACGCCCGGTTCCAGGCGCGCCAGATCCATGAAGTTCCGTGCGTTCTGCGGCAACTGTTCAATCTGTCTGGCCGTCACCACGCCGTCCACGGTCTGCCGCGCGGTGTCTACCTGCACGTCCGTGCTGGCCGCCACATCAACGATGGCCTGGGCGCCGCCGACTTTCAGTTCCACGCTGACATTGGCGACCTGCCCGACCTGCACCACCACGTTGTCGTTGAGGACCGGGCCAAATCCGGTCTGCTCGATTCTGACCGAGTAAACGCCGGGCAGCAGGGCACGCACCACATAGTAGCCCGATTCATTGGTGGTCGTGTTGATGGCACGTCCGGTGGCCTTTTCAGTGACCGTTACCCTGGCCCCCGCCACGACCGCACCACTCTGGTCAGTCACGGTTCCTTCCACTGATCCGACCGGCTGCTGTGCCGCTGTCGTCAGGTTCCAGAGCACCATGAGCAGAGTAACCATTCCTACGAACAGGAATCCTTTACGCATAGATCCTCCTTTGCTGTTATGGATGATTGGGTGGATGACCCGCTCCTGAGGGAACGAGTGCCGACTGCCTGACCAGAAAAGGAAGACAGGCCATCAGACCGACTGAAAAGCCTGTGACTTTCAGGTCAGGACAGAAATGCTTTCAACCAGCAAAGTGAAACGTCGGTAGATAACTGTCAGTGTCTCAAACCGCTCGCTGACTGATTTGGTTTATTAGTTGGGTGACAGGGGAAACGGCGTGATTCTCACACATTGACGATAATTTATCCAGACTTTTATCTGGCTTCAGCAATTTCTGCCACTGACCGCGGCTCGTTATTCAGATTTGTGACAGGCGCATCCAGTTTATGGTCAGGCCGTATCGTTTTTCTGGATGACGCAATCAGGCGGCAGAAAACATTACCGGCGGGCGTATGGCCAGACTCAGCAGATCCAAAATTCCCTGAGCACGCAGCGTGTGTGGAGTGCGGGCGGGGTTACAGCGGAGGCCGCAGCCGCCGGTCAAGTTGCTGTGCCCGCGCGAAGGCGGCCCTGGCTTCAGCCTTCCGGCCTGTTTTCAGCAGGGCCATGCCGAGATGGTAATGAGCCGGCGCATAGTCGGGGTCTTTTTTAATGGCTGATTCAAAAAAGGTGATCGCGGCGGCGGTGTCGCCATCCTTCAGTTTCTGCAGGCCGGTGTTGGTGTCGAAGGTCGCGGCCTGATTATTTGACTTGAGTTTGTTGAGGCGGGCGGCTTCCTGAAACTCAGCGCGGGCGGCGGCGAGGTCGCCCTGCTGCCTGAGCGCGGTGCCGAGCGTGTTGTGAATCTGCGGGCTGAGCGGCGCAAGTCTGATGGCCGTCCGAAAGGCTGCAATCGCCGCGTCAAGGTCGCCTTTCTGCTGCAGCGCGGTGCCGAGCGTGTACCAGGCTTCAGAAAAATCGGGCTTGGCCACAACGGCACCGCGAAAGGCGGCAATCGCCTGGTCAGATTTGCCCTGCTGCAACAAAGTCACGCCGAGCGTGTAATGCGCTTCGTGCAGGGTCGGTTGCAGCGCGATGCTTTTGTTGAGGGCGTCAATCGCGCCGACAAAATCGTCCTTGTATTTCAGCGCCACGCCCAGGTTGTACCACGCTTCGGCATCGTTCGGGCTGAGCGCCAGCAGTCGCCGGTAAACGGCAATGGCCGCCGCGTAATCAGCCCGCTGAATCTGCGCAAGGCCGAGGTTGTTGAGCGCAATCGTGTTGTTCGGGTCGTATTTCAGCGCCGTCTGAAATTCGGCAATCGCCGCGTCGGCTTCGCGTCGCTGAAAATAGGTCAGGCCAAGCTGATTGTGCGCGGCGATGAAATCGGGTTTGAGCCGCACCGCTTCGCGCAGGGCTGCGACAGCGCGATCAAAATCTTCATCGGCAAACAGCGCCGTGCCGAGCGCGTAATGGCCGTCGGCCACTTCTGGCGCAAGCTTTACAGCGAAGCGCAATTCATCAATCGCTTCGGCCAGCGCGCCGGTCTTTTGCAGCGCCTGGCCAAGGTAGTAATGCGATTCAAAATGATTCGGCTCAAGCCTGGCCGCGACGCGCAAGGCCGGAATCGCTTCAGCCGCCTGCCCGGCCAGCCAGCGCGTCACGCCCAGCCGGAACTGAGCCTCGTGCAGATCGGGCCTGAGTCGCACCGCAGTTTCAAATTCAGCGAGCGCAGCGGCCATGTCTCCGGCCTGGCCGAGCGCGAAACCGAGCGCGCTGTGCGCTTCGGCAAAATCAGGTTTGGCGGTGATGGCCGCGCGAAAGGCATTGATGGCTTCAGCGGGCTGCTGCGGCTGCAGCGCCAGGCCTAGATTCGACCAGGCTTCGGCAAAATCGGGCTTCAGTCTGACGGCTTCGCGGAACGCCTCAATTGCAGCGGCAGGCTGTCCCTGCTGACCGAGCGTCAGGCCAAGCGCGTTGTGCGCTTCGGCAAAATCAGGCCGCTGCCGCAGGGCCGCGCGAAAAGCTGCGGCAGCGGCAACGAATTTGCCCTGCCGCAGCAGCGTCACGCCCTGCTGATACTGCTGCTCAGCCGTGAGCTTTGCGGCGGTGGCCCGGCCAGGCTGTTGCGCTATCGCTGCGTGCGGCAGCACAGCAGTTGACAGCAGCGCGAGCAGCACAGCCGACCACAAAAAGCGCGCGGCAACGCAGCGAAGTAACGAACCGTGATTCACGATTCTGATCGCCTGGTCCGCGGAGCCGATGGCAGAGCATTCCCGATCTGCCTGAGGGTCTTCTGGATTTCGCTGACTGATCGCCTTGTCCGCGGAGCGGACGGCAGAGCATAGCCCCGGATGAAGCGTCAGCGGAATCCGGGGAACCCGGCGAGCAACGGCCCCAATCCGCGGAGCGGATGACAGCGCGGAGTAACGATGCGCATTCAATGAACCGATCAAAGGAATCACGTCAACTGCACCGGGACAAAGCACACCAAACCTGACCCGGCTGATTGAAGCTCTCTTTGTCGCTTTGTGTCTTTGCGTTTGAAATGCCTGTTCTGTCGCCCGCTGACGCGGGCTCGCATCTGTCGCGCACGTTACCCCGGATTCCGCTGCGCTCCATCCGGGGCTATGTTCTGCCATCCGCTCCGCGGACAAGGAAGCCCAGGACGTCGCAGATGCGCACGCCGCCATCTGCGACGAATCGGCAGGCTTTCGTGCGCCGTCCATGCGCAAGGACGCCGCAGATGCGTGCGCCGTCGCCATCAGCGGCGGCGCGGTCGTCCACTCCGCGAACAAGGAAGCCCAGGACAAACCCCGGCTGATGCTTGCGACTGGCAGCCTGGCGGACTTCAATGCGGCGGATGAAATCTTCATGAGTTACGCTCACTCCTGCGGGCCGGAATAAAGCGAGGGCTTGAATGAGCGCGTGGTGTGTTCAGTCACGTCCGGCAGGCGTTCCGGCACGGCGCTGAGCTGAACGGGCTGCGCAGTCTGCGGCGGCAGCGCGGCCTGAGTCTGCGCCTGTAATTCGCTTTGAGCTTTCTGTGCCGCCTGGCGCATCGCTTCCTGCCACGTTGAAATGATGCGCGACAACTGCCAGATCAGCACTCCGCTGATGCCGGCCACAAAGAGCAGAATCGTGATGAAAAATCCGAACACGTCGCGCGTCGGCAGATCGTTACTGAACAGTCCCGCCGCCGTCAGAATGGCCGTCAGCAATCCCGCAAAACCGAACGCGGCAATCGCCCAGGTCATGCCTGTCGTGCGCAGTCGCGGCAGGTGAAACTCGATGACATTGCCTGTCGGCGTCAGATTCGCCCCGCACTTTTTGCAGTAATTGATCTTCTGTTCGTAATTCGCGCCGCAGGATGGACAGTACATAGAATTCTCCAGAG
>CAYWDW010000264.1:0-7066 GCA_964457105.1 uncultured Heliobacteriaceae bacterium | reverse complement strand
GGTGAGGCCGGGTCAATGCTGATCGTGACGTGATCGCCGGGCGCGAGAATCCAGCCCTGGATGCGGTGTTTGCCGTTGACGTGCGCGTGGCCTTCACGAATGGCGCGGCGAATTCGCGTCAGGCTGATGGCCGGAAAATGCAGCGCCAGAAACTGATCGAAGCGCAGCCCCGTCGCCGCGACCTGAAACTCGAATGTCTGAAGCTTGTCAGTGTCCAAAGCCTGTTGGTGTGGTGAAAAAAAGTGTGCGCCGTGAAGCCTGAATGTAGCGCAGTTCGGCATCGTCAGCAATCAGACCAGTCAATCGAAATCAATCGAAGGCGCATCCCGCAGCGGTCTTTACTCCGCACGCCGCATTGGCGGCTTGTCTGTTCCAATCTGATCTCTGCCAAAAAAAAAGAAGCTCACTGGCGGACCAGCGAGCTTCAAAGGAGATACCAAGCGAACCAAACAAGAGCAACAGAAGGAGACACTAAACTCGAATACTAATCTCGCTGCGATTTACTGCGCCGCATCTTCGCGGCGATGGCCGCCAGGCCGCTGCCAAGCAGCAGCATCGTGGCCGGTTCAGGAACTTCCGGGCCGTTCGGGATCGCAGTGCCCGCGCCCTTTGCAGTGAATGAGGTGATGTACCTGCAGCCGCACGGGTCTGCCGCTAAAGTCACTGTCACCGCAGCCGTGAAGCTGAAATCAAGCGTCGTGATCGTCGCGCCGCTGTGCGGATCAGTGACTGTCAAAGTGCCCGTGATCGTGCGTGTATCGGTGGCCGTCGTCCCGGCATTGATCAGATCAATGTAAAACGTCGCCTGCCCCGAAATATTCGACCCGGCGTAATCCACTCCGTTGATGATGAACGGACTCGAAGCCGTGCCGGAAGCCGGAGTCAGTGAAACCGCAACCGTCGTTTCGCCTTCCTCATAAATGTAAGGCAGCGGCTGCGACTGAAAGTTGAACTGCACATTCAGACCAGCCCCCTGAAGTGACAGTGTGTTTGTGCCGCCTGCGCTGAGGCTGGCACCAGTGAGCGTAATCGGATCAGCTTTGGCCACCGCGCCGATCATCAGCAGCAGGGCCAGCAGCAGGAACGATCCCGTGAATTTATGTGTGTGCTTCATCGCCGGTTTCCTTCGATTTATCGGGGCGCCGTTCGCGTCTCTGACATTGGCAATTCTCTACAGCTTCCAGGCGAAATGATGACGCGCAGACGACAAAAGTGTGTCGCAGGCCGGACCGGCAGGAAATCAAACAGGCGGATTTTTCCGGCTGAGCAGGACGCTTTGCGGTTCGACCGCAAAGCCGGAACAACGGTGTGTTACCGTTCAGTTGAACGGCTGGCAATCAGAAAGATCAGCAGCGCCAGGGCCGCGAGCAGCGTCAGCCCGGTCAGGCCGACTGAAACCTGATGCAGGAAATTGAATGTTGTGCGGGTCGGATCGTCAGCAGCCAGACCGGCCAGTCGTTCACCGAAATCAAGCCGAATCTGATGCAGCCGCGCCGACACGACGAATCGTGAAATCGCTGTTGCCGCCAGCATCAGCGCCAGTATCACCAGCTCAAACATAAATCCTTTGCGGCGGCGCGCCGCGAGCAGCAATGCGATCAGCGCCAGTCCGACGATCAGGCCCGATATTTCAAGCCCGCCGAGCGTGCGCGAAACAACCTGCCCGGCCAGGTAAGTTGAAGGCAGCACCCCGAACGCCGCCGGAGCCACAAAGAAACTGAAAAAGCAGATCGCCCCGATCCACAATCCAAGCAGCGCCAGTCTGATTTTGAGCAGCATGCAGTTTGTTCCCGCGATGAATTTTAAGGGTTGAAAGCTGAGCTGTGAGCCTTTTATTGCCGGGCCGACAAGCGTTGCTGCAAAACCTTCCCGGCTTCAAGCAGCGCGGCATCGCGCCGTTCGCGCAGGTCGCTCAGCTTCAGCGGCGTCAGGCGATCAGGCATCACGCCGCTGCCTTCCAGTCGTCGCCCGCGTGCGGTCAGATAGCCATAAACGCTGTAGCTGAGTTCGCCGCCGCCCGGCAGTTTTTCTCTGTCAGCGGCCAGCACACAGCCGCACGTCTGCTGCCCGATGATGATGGCGCGCGCGCTTTCCTGCAGGGCGGCGGCAAAAATTTCAGAGCCGCTGCCGGACGCTTCGTTGACGAGTATCACGAGCGGACCGTCATAGAGACCGCTGCCTTCGCGCCCGGCGCTGAGTTCAACCGGCCTGCCTGAACGCCGCGTAAAAATGCCGAACGAAGTCCGGCGCGCCAGCAACAGGCTGCCGATTGACAAGACCACCTTCGGATCACCGCCGCCATTGTCGCGCAGATCAATAATCAGGCCGGGCGCGTTACTGAACTGCTCCAGCGCAGTCCTGAACAATTCGGCTGCCGGCGGCTTCCAGTTGCTCAGATGAATGTAACCGAAGCCCGACGTGAGCCTGCGCGCCTGCACCTGCGGCAGCGTTGACACGACGCGGCGATGCGCCGTCACCAGCACCGGCGCGGCTGAAACGTCGCTGCCTGAAGCGAGGGTCAGCGTGACGCTGCTTTCCGGCGGGCCATCGAGCAGTTTGCCGTAAGTCAGCACGCGCCTGGCTCGTTCGGATGACGAAACCCCGATGGCCTTGCGCACTGCGGCCATGCGCGCCGCAACGGGCTGGCGATCAATCGCAAGCAGCACCATGCCGGGCGCAACGCCCTGCCGGATGATTTCGGGTTCAGCCGTGATGCTGGTGACCACTGGCTGACCTTCGACTTCATAAACATTGATGCCCGTGCTGATGCCCTGCGTCCGGTCGCGCAGGCTGCGGTTGAAAGGGCTGCGCACGTGCGTGTGCGCATCGCGCAGTTCCGCGACCATTTGTTCGAGCAGTTCATAAAACGCTTCATCATCAGCGACCGCTTCGATGCGCGGCTGGTAACGATCACGCGCCGCCCGCCAGTTGACGCCGTGCAGTTGCGGGTCGTAGTAACGTTCATTGAGCAGCCGCCAGACGCGATTGAAAACATTCTGCCGGTCTTTCAATGAAAGCGTCGAACCGGCTGATTGCGCCAAAGCAGGCCGCATTGAAAAGCTGACCGGCAGCCAGCACAGCGCCACGAGCAGCGCGACCGGCAGCGAACCTGTGATGAAATGACGCAATTTCATTGGTCTGCGGAAAGGCTGGTCAGCCTGATTTGAGGCGGGGCAAAGGCCGCAGTGCCGGAAGCCAGCGCCGCTTCAATCTGCGGCAGCAGTTCATTCAGCTCCGGTTCGATCAGGTGTGGCGGCAGCGACAGCATTTTCTGTTTCGCCCGCTGCCAGACGCTGCGCGCGCCCTGCTGATTGCCGCGCTGCTGATGATGCAGCGCCGCTGCCGCCTGAATCAGCGCGTGCAGCCGCGTGCGTTCAGGTTCGCGGGCCGCGAGCCACAACGGCTCCAGCGCCTCGTGACACTCGAAATAAGCGCCGCGATTGAACAGCTCAACCGCCGGCAGACAGGCAGGCGAAAGCGGCATAACTCAATACTGCGGAACTGACGGATCAATCTGCTGTGACCAGGCGGCAATGCCTCCGGTCAGGTTTTTCAGCTTCGTGAAACCGAGGCGCGACAAATATTCACACGCCCGCGCCGAACGCATGCCGTGATGACAATGCAGCACGATCTCTTCGTCTTTATCAGGCAGTTGCTGCGCCCATTGCGGAATTTGTCCGAGCGGTCTGAGTTCAGCGCCGGGAATGCGCGCAATGTTGAATTCCAGCGGTTCGCGCACATCAATCAGCCGGAACTTTTCACCGGCCTCCTGTTTCGCTTTCAGTTCAGTGACGGTAATAATTCCAAAAGACATAAGTTTTTCCTGTCAGTCCGTCGGCGCGTTCGTGTTTTCAGCCGCGCGTGTGCGTTCAATCAGATCGGTCAGCGCCGCGACCTTCTGCCTGGCCGTTTCAAGCTCGCGTTTGCTGGCCATATAAAGCTGCCAGGGTTCGCTTTGCACCAGTTCCTTCAGCCTTTCTTCACCGGCAGTGTGCGCGAGCGCGGCAATGACCAGGCCGCTGATCTGAATATGCTCAAGGCACGTTGCCAGCGCGCTGTAAGCAGTGTTTGCCGATGCCAGATTCCATTCCAGCATTACCGTCGGCTGAATATTTTCATCTGCCTGTTCAGGCTGTTCATTCATGATTTTGATGTCTGCGCTTCAGGCTGCGGCTGAGCGGCGGTTGCAGGCCGCGCCACCACTGTTGCTTTGCCGATTTCAGTTTCGCCGTGTCTGACGGTCAGTTCAGTGCCAGGCGTCAGGTAGTAACGATGGACATAACCGAGCGCGATGATTTCATCGCCTGCCAGGCTGCGCGTGCTGCTCGTAATGGCACCGACTTTTTTGCCGTCGCTCGCGTAAAGCTCCGTTCCGGCAGGCGGCGGCGCGTCAGCACTGACGGCCAGTTTCATCAGTTGCCTGGCGGGCTGACCGCGCCAGTGAATGCGGGCGATGATCTCCTGACCGAGATAACAGCCCTTGGTGTAGCTGACTGAGTTATCAAGCCCGGCTTCGAGCAGAATGTGCGTGTTATTGACGTCAATGCCTTCACGCGGCACAGCGGCTTCGATGCGCGCAATTTCAAACGCCGCCTGGCCGACCGCGCGCGCGCCGTATTCAGCGCCACGTGCAATGATCGCCTGCCACACCTGCGGCGCCGCTTCAGCCGCAACGAACAAATCAAAGCCCGCTGCGCCGCAGCGTGCGTGAGTCGCCACCAGCACGGTTTGAGCAGCAATCACGCGCTCAGTGATGCTGATTTCATTTTCACTGACTGCCGCGCCGGTCAGCGATGCAAGCAATGCCGCCGCGCGCGGCCCCTGCAATGAAATCAGCGCCTGCTGTTCAGTCAAATCGGTCAGAAAAAATTCGCCTGCGAGCGTGAAGCGTTTCAGGCTGTCGTAAATCTTCTCGCGCCGTTCAGGATGAAGCAGCAGCAGCAGCCTGCCGTCAATGTTGTAAATATGGCACAGCGCGCTGACCTTGCCGTGCGCATCGAGAAAAGCTGCGGGCACGCCGTGACCCGACGGCAGCGTTTTGACTTCGTTGGTGACAAGGCCGTTGATGAACTGCACCGCGTTTTGGCCGCTGACTTCAAGTTTGCTTTCGGGCGAGAAATCAATGACGGCCACGCCGCCGCGAATTGCTGTGTATTCAGCGCGCACATCGCCGTATGAACGGGGCAGGGAAGTGTCCTCGCCGTACTGCGCGCCGGCGGCTTCGTGAAGTTGTCTGAGTGAAGTAAGGCTCATTGAAAATCCTGCGCGAGCGCATTGCGCACTGCGCCTGCAATCACGCCTTCGTGCTGATAGTGCGGGTGATGAATGACCAGTTTCGCGGGCGCGGCATCCGTAATGAAAGCTTCGCGCTGTGCGTCGCTGAACCTGAAGCGCACGTATTGCACTGCGCTGATGCGGCGATCATCGCTTTGCCCTGCGTCGAAGATACCCGGCAGTCGGTCATCGCCGATTTGCAGCCAGATGCATTCGCCGGTGTTCACGCCGAGAAATTTTGTCATCTCTTCGCGGATGCGTGCCTGATCCTGAAGTTCAATCAGCATCGTGGCTGCGAGTTCGTTTTCATCCGGCAGCAGTTGATTGTAAGTGTCAATCTCGTGCTGAATCGCGGCTTCATCAACCATGCGCTCAGCGCGCATCATCTCCTGAATCTGAAACAGCATGGTGTCGTGATTTTCAAAGACGAAGGTGACGCTCGGCCCGACCGGCACGCGACGACGCTTTTTCAGTTCGATGATCTGACGACGAAAATCCGCGCGCGCCTTTTCGTACTGCGCGATGTCTTTGATTTCTGAGATTGCAACTTTGTTCATTTGTACAGTTCAGTAAAGATGAAGAGAGAATACGGAACACACGGAAATAACGGAACAGACGAAAACTTTTCAGATTCCTGCCTCGATCTTTTTTCCGTCTGTTCCGTTATTTCCGTGTGTTCCGTATTCTCTCTTCTTCTTCGATTCCATAAGCCTTTGCCAGCACTTCAATCGGATGCAGCGTGGTGCGGCCTGCGCCCTGCTGAATCTGCAGCCCGGCGAGCGAACAGTCCGTGGCGACCAGATCGGCGTGTGATTCCCTGACGCCGCGATGCAGTTTGCCCGCGACTTTCTGCGACAAATCGAAATATTGTTTCTTCATCGCCCACGTGCCGTCGTGACCGGAACAACCCTTGTCAATGAAGATCACTTCCGCGCCAGCGAGCCGCAGCAGTTCGATGGATTTCTGACCGATGGCCTGGTATTTCAAATGGCACGGCTGATGATAAGCGACGCGGCCCACACTGACCGGAAAGTTTTTCACGAGCCTGCCTTCAGCGTTGAGCTTCATCAGGTATTCGGAAAGATCGAAGACGCTCCCGGCGACTTCATACGCCTGCAACCGCTCTTCGCCCTGCAAGTAATCAGCGTACTCTTTTTTGAGCATCATCCCGCAGGTCGGTTCCGGCACAACGATGTCGTAACCCGCGCGAGCGTATGGGAGCAGCACGCGGATGTTTTCGCGGAAATGTTCGAGCGCGGGCGCGACGATCCAAGCGGCAAGGACGTATTTGCTGTTGTTGCCACCGCGCAGAACGTCGTCGCGAGACTTGGCGAGCCCGACATGGACACCGTGCCGCTCGCCGATCTGCTCGAGGCCGTCGGCACCTACCTCGAGCACGACCAGGCGGTCACCATCCGCGGCAGCTTCGCGGCCGTGCGCTATGTCCAGATCCACGCCATGGGCCTCACCTTCGCGGTGAAGACGCACGAGGCCAGCGAATCGCTGACCAAGCTGCAGGAACTTGGCGGGTGCCTCGTCGTGGAGGCCGCGCGATGAGCCCGGCTGACGCCAAGCCAAGCGCCCCCGATCTGCTGATCATGGCCGCCGACACCATCGGCAACCGGGCTGCCGAGCGCGACAGCGCAGAGGGCGAGCGCTCGATGGAGCGCGCGGTGCAGATGTTCAACGTGTGGCGCGGCCGACACCACCAAGGGCTCATGAACGAGTACGAGGGCTGGATGTTCATGGTCTTCCTCAAGCTCGCGCGGGCGGCCGAAGGCAAGCACCGCCG
>CAYWDW010000263.1:0-7092 GCA_964457105.1 uncultured Heliobacteriaceae bacterium | reverse complement strand
CTCTCTTTCTTTTCCTCCCTACTCCCTATCTCTGCGTCTCTGCGCCTCTGCGTGAACTTTCAGGAGATCATCATGCACGAAAATGAAATTACGGGGATGATCGTTGATGCTGCTTATCGCGTTCACACGACACTGGGGCCGGGGCTGCTGGAATCGGTGTACGAAGCGGCGCTGGCATACGAACTGGAAAAGCGCAGCCTGAAGGTCGTGCGTCAGCAGGCGATTCCGGTGGTCTATGAAACGGTTCGCCTGGAAATGGGTTTTCGCGCCGACCTGATGGTTGAAAATCAGGTGATTGTCGAAATCAAATCGGTTGAAATCATTGCTCCGGTGCACAGAAAACAACTGCTGACATATCTCAGACTGGCTGACAAACGGGTCGGGCTGCTCATCAACTTCGGGAGCGAACTGATCAAAAATGGAATTTCAAGAGTCGTCAACGGGCTTAAGGAATAACAAGCTCACGCAGAGACGCAGAGACGCAGAGGAAAACAGAGCTTCCCTGCGCGCGGCTTCCTGTTTTTTCTTCTGCTCCACGCAGAGACGCAGAGGAAAACAGAGCGGAAAGAGAGGCTGAGGGGCACTTCGTTTCTCTCTCTTTCTTTTTCAGTCTCTCTTCCGCCTCTGCTTCCTCTGATCTCTCTACTTTCTCTTGTCCCGCTTCTTTCTCTGCGTCTTTGCGCCTCTGCGTGAGTTTTCTTCTCTTGTCTCTCCTGTATTTCACCGCCTTCGCACAGCGCCCTTATGCCAATTCGGCGCAAAGATCAAAGCGGGCGCGCAGGGCTTTGCGGCGGCAGATGACTTTTATCTTTTCAGGCAATGACCACCCTGAGCAGGCAGTCAAATTCATTCGTTGCCTCAGCCGCGGTGGCGCTGGTCTCAGGTCTGTTGAGTTGAAAATTGTTGTGGTGAAGCTGACTTACTTGTCCTTCAACTGATTCAGACGTTCCTCGATCAGTTCGGCTGAAATTGCGAGCAGGTCGTAAGCGGTGAGAATGCCGACCAGGCGGCCTTCGCTGATGACGGGCAGACAGCCGATGTTGTGCTGTCGCATCAGGTGGATGGCTTCGACGGTTGGCGTGTCAGGACGAATGGTGATGGGATCTTGTTTCATGATCTCTTTCACTGCCACAGGTCTGGCGCTGCGGCAGGCCAGGCCCTGTGCCATCAGGCGCAGCAGGTCACGATGCGAGATAATGCCGACCAGGCGGCCTTCGTCATCTTCGACCGGAACGTGTCGGACGTGCTTCCAGTCCATCATGCAGGCGGCCAGATCAACCAGATCATCGGGACTGACCGTGAACAGATCGGTGGACATCAACTGCCCGACCGTGCAGAAGGACTGGCCCCATTCCTGATCCTCAGCCAGTTCAGCGGGCTGCCAGGTGTGAACTGGAAAACCCGCCTGCTGCTGTTCGAGCATTGAAGCCGTCAGGGCGCGGTGACGCCGTTCGCGGGTGCCCCGGCCATCCATCGCCGCCAGTGACCGCAGCATCCACAATGAACCGGTCTGATCGCGCCGCACACGTTCCTCAATAATATTCAAATAACGGTCGCGGTCTGCCGAATCAATGCCCGCCTGCTTCAACCCTTCGTGCGCGAGCGGCAGCAGATGGTCGAGAATCAGCGTCGCAGCCGGAATGCTGCGACCACCGGTCCACGTCAACTGCGCCTTCAGGCCCTGCCGCGCCGCAAACAGAAAGTTGTCTCTGGCATCGTCAAACGACATCAGTTGCGAAATGTCGCCGTATTCGTCAGGCAGTGCCGCCATGAGGCCGAAAAAGAAGGCGGCATTCGCCATTTCGTCAGGAATCGAAGGCCCCGCCGGTAAGGCGCGCATTTCGATGCGCAAATGCGCCAGGCCCTCGCTGACGCCGTAACACGGACGATTCCAGCGCCAGACGGTGCCGTTGTGCAGCCTGAGCGCATCCAGGCGCGGCACTTCGCCACGCGCGAGCGCGGCCAGCGAATCCTCGTCAATTTTACGGGTCAGGATGACGCGAAAGCGGGCAATCTCTTCACGAAAGACTTCCATCACTGAAGCTTTGATCCAGCCTTCACCGAAGCTGACGCGCGTCGGATGGCCGCGCAACTGCCGCGCGCTTGAGCGTTCATCAACCGAATGCTGAAAGAGCGCAATCCGCGTTTCGTGCCACAGCCGGTGGCCGAGCAGCAAGGGCGAGTTGGCCGCCACTGCCAGCACTGGCGCCGTGATCGCCTGCGCCAGATTGTAGAGCCGGGCGAATTCCTGCGGGCCGACCTGCAGATGAACCTGAAAGCTGGTGCAGCAGGCTTCAAGCAGCACGTTGTCGTGCGTCACTCGCAGCTCATCGAGGCCCTTGATGTAAACATTGAAAGTGTCGCCGCGCAGCCGCCTGACCACGCGATTCATCTCTTCGTAACGCGGGTTTGGGGCGAGGTTGGCAAGCGTCAGATCAGACTGCCGCAGCGTGGGCAGAATGCCGGTCAGCAGCACGTCGGCGCCGCACTCCTGCGCAAGGCTGCGCGCGAGGGCCACGACTTCATTGATCTCCTGTTCGAGGTCGCGCAAGCAGCGATCTTCAAACCGCAGCGGCGAAAGATTGGCTTCGAGATTGAATTTGCCGATTTCAGTCGTCAGGCGCAGGTCGCCCGTGCGACGCAGCACTTCAACGGCGAGGGGGGCAGGGCGCAGGGTGCGATCAACCAGGAACATCTCCTGCTCGGCGCCGATCCGGCGCACGCCGCTTTCGATGCGCCCGGTTTCAAGCATCTGTTCAAGCGCCGTCAGGTCGCTCAGCAGCGCTTTCATAAACGCCTGCTGCTGCTGCTCGTCGTGTTCAGTTGAGATGTTATGCTCGCCCATGTGATCTCTGAAATCAGAGGCAGCGAGATGACGGAGCAAACGGAAATAACGGAAGGAACGGAAAGGCTCAAACCCTGTTCAGTTTTCCTTCCGTCTGTTTCGCGATTTCCGTCTGTTCCGTCATCTCGCTTTCTGCCGTCAGCGCGTGCACACTTCAGGAACGTTTTCCGATGGCGACGTAATCGCGCACGTCACTGCCCAGATAAATCTGGCGCGGGCGCGCAATCTTCTGTTCTGAATCGAGCAGCATCTCTTCCCACTGCGCCAGCCAGCCTGAGGTGCGCGCAATCGCAAAGAGTACCGGGAACATATCCACCGGAAAACCCATCGCCTTGTAAATAATGCCCGAATAAAAATCCACATTCGGATAGAGCTTGCGGCTGACAAAGTAATCATCGTCCAGCGCGATGCGCTCCAGTTCGAGCGCCACGTCAAGCAGCCGGTCCTTGCCGGTCACTTCAAAGACTTCATAGGCCACCCGCTTGATGATTTTGGCGCGCGGGTCGTAATTCTTGTAAACGCGATGACCGAAACCCATCAGCCGGAATTCGCCCGCCTTGACACGTTTGATGTATTCAGGCACGCGCTCAACCGAACCGATTTCATTGAGCATCTTCAGCACTTCTTCATTGGCGCCGCCGTGCAGCGGGCCGTAAAGCGCCGCCGCCGCACCGGCCAGCGCCGAGTACGGATCAACGTGCGAACTGCCAATGCTGCGCATGGCGTTGGCGCTGCAATTCTGTTCGTGATCGGCGTGCAGGATGAAGAGGACTTCGAGCGCGCGTTCGAGCACCGGGTTGGGCTGATACTTCAACTCGGTCTTCTTGAACATCATGTTGAGAAAATTGCCGGTGAAGCTGAGCTCGTTGTCAGGATAAGCATACGGCAACCCGATCCGGTGGCGATAAGCGAAGGCGGCAATCGTGGCGACTTTGGCAATCAGGCGATAAATCTGCTTGTGGCGCGTGTCAGCGTCAAAGATTTTTTTGGCGTCAGGATAAAACGACGAGAGCGCGCCCACGATGCTGATGAACATGCCCATCGGGTGCGCGTCGTAATGGAAGCCGTCCATCACCTTCTTGATGCTTTCGTTGATGAAGGTGTGGTGCGTGATGTGCCACGTCCAGTCCTTCAGTTGTGTCTCATCAGGCAGTTCGCCGTGCAGAATCAGATAGGCAACTTCAAGATAGGTGCTGTGTTCGGCAAGCTGCTCAATCGGGTAGCCGCGATAACGCAGAATGCCCACCTCGCCGTCAATCAGCGTGATGCGGCTTTTGCATGAAGCCGTGTTGGTGAAGGCCGGGTCATAACTCATCAGCCCGAAATCATTCCCTGAAGTTTTGATCTGGCGCAGATCCATCGCCTTGATCGCGCCGTCCTGAATCGGAATCTCGTACTGTTTTCCCGTGCGGTTGTCCGTAATCGTCAGTGTGTTTGCACTCATTAGGATTCTCCTCTGCCTTACCGGTGGTTTGACTCGTGTCCCTGTGCGGGCCTGAAGCTGTGGAGCGCGCGAAGATACTGGGCGCGCTCGAACTCGCCCGGACTGGCGCAGTGAAGCTGACTCATGCTGCCGCGCAACTGACTGACCGATTCATATTCGTGTTCGACCAGCCAGTGACTCAGTTCGCGTTCGATGACGCGAAGCTGCCCGATGCCGTAACGATACAGCACCGAACAGAGCATGGTCACGCTGGCTCCGGCCATCAGCATCTTCAGCACATCCGACGCCGTGTGAATGCCACTCGTCGCCGCCAGCGCCGCGTGGATGCGCCCGTCGAGAATCGCAATCCAGCGCATCGGCAGCCGCAGCGCCTGCGGCGTGCTGAGCAGGATGCCGGGGCGCACTTCAAGCGTTTCGGGATGAATATCCGGCTGATAGAAACGATTGAAAAGCACCAGCGCGTCAGCCCCTGCATTATCCAGCCGTTTGGCCATATTCGCCAGGCTGCTGAAAAAAGGACTGAGTTTGACCGCCACCGGAATGCTGACCTGGGATCTGACCGCAGCCAGAATCTCCAGGCAGTTCTGCTCGATCTGCACGCCTGACACATCAGGATTTGCCGGGATGGAATAAATATTCAATTCCAGCGCATCAGCCCCGGCCTCTTCCATCAGCCGGGCATAACTGGTCCATCCGCCCATCGAAGCGCCGTTGAGGCTCGCAATAATCGGAATGTCCACCGCGGCTTTGGCGCGGCGAATGTGATTGAGATAGCCTTCCGGCCCGATGTTGAATAAGGTCGGCGCGGGAAACCAGGTCAGCGCTTCGGCATAACTTTCCGTGCCCTGCGTCAGGTGATGTTCCAGTTCGGACTGCTCGCGCACCAGTTGTTCTTCAAACAGCGAATACAGTACGACTGCCGCCGCTCCGGCGTCTTCCATGCGCCTGATGTCATCAAGTTCCTCAGAGAGCGGCGATGCCGACACCACCAGCGGCGTCCGCAGCTGCAGGCCCAGATAATTTGTTTTCAGATTCATAAAATCTCCCCGCGCTCAAGCGCGCGGCAGGGAAGCGAGGTGACGGAACAATCCTCGTCAGCTCATGGCTGCGGCTTCGGGGTTCTCCTGCGGTGCGCTCTCCTTTGGCGCGCCAGGTGTTCGCGCGGCCAGATACTCATACAGGTGCCAGCGCGTGTAAACATCCTCCTGCGCTTCCTTCAGCAGCAGCCTGGCCGCGTCGGGATGACTGCGGGTCAGCATCCTGAAACGGTTTTCCTGATACAGATACTGATCGAGCGGAATCTTCGGCGCGCGCGAATCAAGTTGCAGCGGGTTGGCACCCTGCCGCTCGCGGTCGGGGTTGAAGCGATAGAGCAGCCACTGCCCGGAATCAACGGCGGCTTTCTGATTCTGCATGCCCGTCGCCATATTGATGCCGTGCGCGATGCAGTGACTGTAAGCAATAATCAGCGACGGGCCGTTGTAAGCTTCGGCTTCGATGAACGATTTCAGCGTGTGTTCATCGCGCGCGCCCATGGCCACGCGGGCGACGTAAACATGGCCATAAGTCATGGCCAGCAGACCGAGGTCTTTTTTCGCGGCAGGCTTGCCCCCGGACGCGAATTTGGCGACCGCGCCGCGCGGAGTTGATTTCGACATCTGACCGCCGGTGTTGGAATAGACTTCGGTATCAAGCACCAGAATGTTGACGTTGTGCCCGCTCGCCAGCACGTGATCCAGTCCGCCAAAGCCGATGTCATAAGCCCAGCCGTCGCCGCCGATGATCCAGACGCTCTTTCTGGCAAACAGATCAGCGAGCGCGAGCAGTTGTCTGGCTTCATCAGTTTTCAGGCCGCGCAGTTTCTCTTTCAGCGCGACGATGCGACCGCGCTGTTCATAAATGCCGGCTTCGTCGCGCTGGTCAGCAATCAGGAGACCCTGCACCAGTTCATCACCGATCACGGGCGCAAGCCTGATGAGCAGTTGCGTGGCAAACTCTGTCTGCTTGTCGAGCGACACGCGAAAGCCCAGCCCGAATTCAGCGTTGTCTTCAAACAGTGAATTGGCCCACGCCGGGCCGCGCCCTTCGGCGTTCGTCGTGTACGGAGTCGTTGGCAGATTGCCGCCGTAAATTGATGAGCAGCCCGTCGCGTTCGCAATGACCATGCGATCACCAAAGAGCTGCGTCGCCAGCTTGATATACGGCGTTTCACCGCACCCGGCGCACGCGCCCGAAAATTCAAAGAGCGGTTCCTGCAACTGCTGCTGCCGAATGTTCGAGATTTTCAGCAGGCGGCGGTCAATTTCAGGAATCTTCAGATAGAAATTCCAGTTCTCGCGCTCGGCCTCGCGCAGCGGCGGTTGCGGCATCAGATTGATCGCCTTCAAGCGCGCCTGAGATTTGTTCTTGGCCGGGCAGACATCCACGCACACGCCGCAGCCGGTGCAGTCTTCGGGCGCGACCTGAAGCGTGTATTTCAGGCCGTGCCATTCGCGGTCTTTCGCGTCGCAGAATTTGAACGTCGCGGGCGCGCCAGTGAGGTGCTGCGGATCACAGACCCTGGTGCGAATGGCGCTGTGCGGGCAGACCATCGCGCACTTGCCACACTGAATGCAGACCTGCAGATCCCAGACCGGAATTTCAAGCGCCAGGTTGCGCTTCTCCCATTTCGCCGTGCCGACCGGATAAGTGCCGTCACACGGCAGCGCGCTGACGGGCAGTTCATCGCCGCGCATGGCCATCATCATTCCCAGCACGTCACGGACAAACGGCGGCGCATCCGGCGCAACCATTGGCGGCATTC
>CAYWDW010000262.1:0-7097 GCA_964457105.1 uncultured Heliobacteriaceae bacterium | reverse complement strand
TGCCGCGTCATAACCAAAGCTCGTCGTTCCCCCCGGAGCGTAATTGATGACGTTGGTTGCGCGGCTGAGCTGGTTGGTCGCCGGGGCGCCGCTCGCATTGGCCGCGAAGCCGTAAGCGGTGTAAGTGAGCCTGCTGAGGTCGTCGGTATACGCCACAGTCAGATTACCCCAGGCGTCGTATTCGTACTGGCGATAATAACCTGTCGCCTGCGCTTTCGTCAGCCGGTTGAACTGATCGTAGCTGTAGGTCGTCGTGTAGGGCGCATCCAGGTTGTCGGTGATCTTCTTGATCCGTCCGTCATTGTCAGTCGTGTAAAGGTCAGTGGTGTACTGATAGTTCCGGCTGATGATCGGGTCAGTCCCGTTCTGATTGTCTACGACGACCGAGGTCAGTTGATGCCGGTTCACGCTGTAACCCAGCGTCTGCCTGCGCCCGTTGCCATAGCTGAGGCTCTTTGTCGCGCCGAAACCCAGATAGCTGATCCCGCTGGCCACATTCGTCGTGGCATTCGGGTCGCTGCCGGTCAGCCCGGTGCCGACGCTGACGAGCGAGCCGACAGAGTTGTAGGTATAACTGGCTGTTCCTTCGTCGTCTGTCATCGCAGACTCTCCTTGTCGGTTTCAGCATCGGACATGTCGCGCTGAAAGGCTGAAGTTTTGCTGACGGCACGAGGACGATCAGCGGCTGACTGGTGATGACCTCTGAGTCTGAAAAACGATGGCTCGAAATATACGCCGCTTGAGATGGATGTCAACCGGTGCGCGGAATCCGGGATCAATTCTGGTCTGTCTGAACCGACAGATCAGACGTCGCCGTTCAGGAAATAAGGCGGGCTTATCAACAGATAAGCAGAAATTATTGGACAAATCGCGTGGTCAGCGCCTATCTTGTCGCCGCCGAAGTATATTTACCCTGACGATCAGCTAAGCACGCTACCCGCAATACTGCGGTTAACAGCACAAGATCAGAGTGCAGGAAGTTTTCATCTGGTGACGGCCATGCGAAACCAGGGCAACAACAATGCAGCAACCGGATCAGCCCGCCGCGATGTGCGGCGCGCGGCGCTTCCGGTGAAGGCCAGCGATCAGGCCGTCGTTGCGCTCCCGGTCAGCACCCTCACCCTCAAAAAGCGTGACGACATCGTCGGCGGCAGAAGTTAGTTTCTGATCGAAATCAGAGAAACCTGAAAGGCCCCGGCGGAAACGACAAACCGCCGGGGCCTTCGATTTTATCAGCCGCGATGACGCGGTACGGAACAAGACAATTGTGAACCGCAGCTTAACAGGGAAGAACCACATGACACCGTTCGGACTGCCACCGCAGCAGGGCCTTTACGATCCGGCGCACGAACACGACGCGTGCGGGATGGGCTTCGTCGTCGATCTTAAAAATCGCCCTTCGCACGAAATCATCGAACAGGCGTTGCAGATTCTCGCCAACCTCGAACATCGCGGCGCGTGCGGCTGCGAAGCCAACACTGGCGATGGCGCAGGCATTCTGATTCAGATGCCGCACGAATTTTTCAAACGAGAATGCGCGAAACTCGGCTTTGACTTGCCTGAGCCAGGGCATTACGGCGCGGGCCTCGTCTTTCTGCCGACTGATGAAGCGGCGCGCACAGAATGCGAACGCATCTTTGAAGAACACGTCCGCGAGGAAGGACAGGAAGTCATCGGCTGGCGCGATGTGCCATTTGACGATTCGATGATCGGGCCGACGGCGAAAGCGGCTGAGCCTTTCTTTCGTCAGGTCTTCATCAAACGGACTGAACCGCTGCGCGATCCTGACGGACTCGGCTTTGAGCGCAAGCTCTGCATCATTCGCAAGCGCGGCATTCGCGGTGTGCGCGTGTCGGGCGTGCCGGGCGCTGACGGCTTTTACATTTGCAGCCTCTCGTTTCGCACGCTGGTTTACAAGGGCATGCTCAATTCGACGCAACTGCGCCCGTTCTTTCCCGACCTGCACGATGAAGAAATGAAATCGGCGCTCGGCATGGTGCATTCGCGTTTTTCGACCAACACCTTTCCAAGCTGGAACCGCGCGCATCCCTATCGTTACCTTTGCCACAACGGCGAAATCAACACGCTGCGCGGCAACATCAACTGGATGCACGCGCGCGAAGCGAGACTGAAATCCGAACTCTTCGGCAACGAAGAGTTGCAGAAGATGCGCCCCGTCATTGACATCAACAATTCCGATTCGGGCATGTTCGACAACGTGCTTGAAATGCTGGTGCTCTCAGGCCGCCCAATCGCGCACGCGATGATGATGATGATTCCTGAACCCTGGTCAGGTCACGAATCAATGAGCGCAGAGAAGAAGGCGTTCTATGAATATCATTCGTGTCTGATGGAACCCTGGGACGGCCCGGCGGCGGTGGCTTTCACCGACGGCGTGCAGATCGGCGCCACGCTTGATCGTAACGGCCTGAGGCCCGCGCGTTATTACGTGACGAAAGACGACCGGCTGATTATGGCTTCAGAGGTTGGCGTGCTCGACATTGCGCCCGAAAACATCGCTTACAAAGGCCGCCTGCAACCAGGCCGCATGCTGCTCGCTGATCTTGATGAAGGCCGCATCATTGATGACGATGAACTGAAACACCGGCTTGCCACTGAACATCCTTACGGGCAGTGGCTCAAAGAAAACATGGTTCCGATTGAGGAACTGCCCGATCCGCCGCACGTGCATGAAACCGATCACGCGACGGTGATGATTCGTCAGCAGGCGTTCGGTTACACCACCGAAGACCTCAAGCTGCTGATGACGCCGATGGCCGCGAATGCGGTTGAAGCCATCGGTTCGATGGGCACTGACACGCCGCTCGCCGTGCTCTCGAACAAACCGCAGCCGCTTTACAACTACTTCAAGCAGTTGTTCGCGCAGGTGACGAATCCGCCGATTGACGCAATCCGCGAAGAACTGATCACTTCAGCCGAAACCTCCATCGGCCCCGAAGCGAATATGCTTGAACCAACCCCGGAAGTGGCGCGCCTGATCAGCCTCAGGTCGCCGATCTTCACGAATGAAAATCTCGAAAAGCTGCGGTACCTGGATGTGGATCACAAACTCGGTTTCAAATCCATCACGCTGCCGATTCTGTTCAGGGCGAAGGAAGGCGGCGAAGGACTCGCCAGGGCGATGGATGAGCTGTGTCAGCGCGTCAGCAAGGCGCACGCTGACGGTTACGAAATCATCATCCTCTCTGATCGCGGCATCAATCGTGAACACGCGCCGATCCCCGCGCTGATGGCCGTGGCCGGCGTGCATCATCACATGATCCGCGAAGGCACGCGCACGCAGGTCGGGCTGGTGCTTGAATCAGGCGAGCCGCGTGAGGTGCATCATTTCGCTTTACTGCTTGGTTACGGCGCGGCGGCGATCAATCCGTATCTGGCCTTTGAAACGCTGCACGACATGATCAACAGCGGGCAGCTCAAAGGCATTGAGCACGACAAGGCCGTTTACAATTACATCAAGGCCGTCAACAAAGGCGTCGTCAAGACGCTTTCAAAAATGGGCATTTCGACGGTGCAGAGTTACACCGGCGCGCAGATTTTTGAAGCCATCGGGCTGAACCCTGAGTTCGTTGACAAGTATTTCACCTGGACGCCGTCGCGCATCGGCGGCATCGGCCTCGATGAAATCGCGCAGGAGGTCGTCATGCGCCACCGCCGCGCCTTCGCTGGTCGTCAGGCCAGCGGGCATACGCTTGATGTCGGCGGGCAGTATCAGTGGCGCGCTGAAGGCGAAGCGCATCTGTTCAATCCCGAAACGATTCACCTGTTGCAGAAGGCCACGCGCGCGGCTGATTACGCGACCTTCAAAAAATACAGCGAACTCGTCAATCAGCAGTCATCGCAGCTTTTCACGCTGCGCGGCCTGATGGAATTCAAACGCCATCGTCCGCCCGTATCACTTGATGAAGTCGAGCCGGTTGAATCAATCGTCAAACGTTTCAAGACCGGCGCGATGTCTTACGGCTCGATCAGCAGGGAGGCGCACGAAGCCCTGGCCATTGCGATGAATCGCATCGGCGGCAAAAGCAACACTGGCGAAGGCGGCGAAGATCCTGATCGTTACGCGCCTGATGATAACGGCGACTCGCGCAACTCGGCGATCAAGCAGGTCGCGTCGGGTCGCTTCGGCGTGACAAGCGAATACCTGGTCAGCGCGCAGGAACTTCAGATCAAGATGGCGCAGGGCGCCAAGCCCGGCGAAGGCGGACAACTGCCCGGCGCAAAGGTTTATCCCTGGATTGCAAAGACTCGCCATTCAACGCCCGGCGTCGGGCTGATCTCGCCGCCGCCGCATCACGACATCTATTCCATCGAAGACCTGGCGCAACTGATCTACGATCTGAAAAACGCCAATCGCCACGCGCGCATCAGCGTCAAGCTTGTCGCTGAAGTCGGCGTCGGCACCGTCGCCGCAGGCGTCGCCAAGGCGCACGCCGATGTCGTGCTGATTTCAGGTCACGACGGCGGCACAGGCGCATCACCGCAGACGAGCATCAAGCACGCGGGCGCGCCCTGGGAACTCGGTCTCGCTGAAACGCATCAGGTGTTAGTGCTGAACAACCTGCGCAGCCGGATCGTCGTTGAGACTGACGGACAGTTGAAAACAGGCCGCGATGTCGTCGTCGCCGCATTGCTCGGCGCTGAGGAATTCGGCTTTGCCACCGCGCCGCTTGTCACGCTTGGTTGCATCGTCATGCGCGTCTGTCATCTGAATACGTGTCCGGTCGGCGTGGCCACGCAGGATCCTGAATTGCGCAAGCGATTCACGGGTTCGCCGGATCACGTCGTCAATTTCATGTATTTCATCGCCGCAGAAGTGCGCGAGCTGATGGCTGAACTCGGCTTTCGCACGATCAATGAAATGGTTGGCCACACCGAATGCCTGGAGCTGCGCCACGCGATTGACCACTGGAAGGCGAAGGGACTGGATTACTCGAACATCTTCCATCAGCCGCAGGTTGGCGCGGACGTGGGCCGCTATTGTCAGATTCCGCAGGATCACGGCCTCGAACGCACGCTTGACTACACGGCGCTGCTCGATCTGTGCAAACCTGCGCTCGAAGACGGCAAACCGGTCGAAGCCGAACTGCCGATCAGAAACACCAATCGCACGGTCGGCACGATTCTCGGCAGCGAAGTGACCAGGCGCTGGGGCGCGCAGGGGCTGACCGATGACACGATTCGGCTGAAGTTCAACGGCTCAGCCGGGCAGAGCTTCGGCGCATTCGTGCCGCGCGGCATTACTTTGACGCTCGAAGGCGACTCGAACGATTACATCGGCAAGGGCCTGTCAGGCGGCAGGATCATCGTTTATCCGCCGCGCGCGTCAACCTTCAAATCAGAAGAGAACATCATCATCGGCAACGTCGCGTTGTACGGCGCGACGAGCGGCGAACTTTACGCGAGCGGCGTGGCCGGTGAACGCTTCGCCGTGCGCAACAGCGGCGCAGTGGCCGTCGTTGAAGGCGTCGGCGATCACGGCTGCGAATACATGACCGGAGGCCGCGTCGTCGTGCTGGGCCGCAGCGGGCGCAACTTCGCCGCCGGCATGTCGGGCGGCATCGCTTACGTGCTGGACGAAGCAGGCGATTTCGAGCGGCGTCTGAATAAGGAGATGGTCGGCCTGACCAGACTCGAAGCGTTCGACGAAGAGATTGAAATCGTCAGAAAGCTGATCGCGCAGCATCAGGATTACACCGGCAGCAGCCGCGCCGAACAGATTCTGTTCTGGTGGGATGATTACCTGCCGAAATTCGTCCGCGTCGTTCCGCACGATTACCAGCGCGTGCTGGAAGCGCAGGCGCAGATGCGGGCCAAAGGCCTGAGCGAAGAGGAAGCTGTGATGGCCGCGTTTGAATTGAACGCGAAGGACGCGGCCCGCGTCGGTGGAAAATAGCGGGGGGATGGGGTAAAACTGAAAGCGCAATTTGAATCGAGACATACCACAATGGGGCACAAATTCACCACAGAGGACACAGAGGTTCACAGAGGGGGCGCCAAATCTGATCTCCTCTGTGAACCTCTGTGTCCTCTGTGGTGAATTTCCATGTCCCAGGCTTTCGTCGCTTGATTTAACTCAGCTTTCAGCCACTTCAACGCGAAGGAGAAATTATGCCCCGAAAGAAAACCCCGTCTGCTGCATTGCAGGTTTCCATCCCGATTGAGCAGGTCGAGCGAAAAATCCATCTGATCCGCGGACAGAAGGTGATGCTCGACAGCGATCTGGCAGAACTTTATGAAGTCGAAACAAAGGTTCTGAATCAGGCTGTCAAACGCAACCTGAGCCGTTTTCCTGAAGACTTTATGTTTCAACTTACTATGGAGGAGACTGGAAACTTGAGGTCACAAATTGTGACCTCAAAGACAGAACATGGTGGCCGCCGCTATCTGCCTTACGTTTTTACCGAGCAGGGCGTGGCCATGCTCTCCAGCGTGTTGCGCAGCGAACGGGCGGTGCAGGTCAACATTGCGATTATGCGCGCCTTCGTCAAGCTGCGCGAACTGATGACCACACACCGGGAACTGTCGGACAAGATCACGGCGCTGGAAAGAAAGTATGACGCGCACGATGAACAGATCCGAAAGATTTTCGAGGCCATCAGATTGCTGCTGACGCCGCCGACAAAGGCGAAGAGGCCGGTTGGTTTTCGACCGCCGGGGAAGCCGTGATGGCCGCGTTTGAATTGAACGCGAAGGACGCGGCCCGCGTCGGTGGCAAATAACTTTAGCCCGGTTTTTCAGAAAGGCTGAAAAGTTGAACATCACTGTTGCCGAAAATCTGGTGAAGCTGCCGCTGCCTGCGACGCCAAAGTGGCCTGAAGGCGTCTGGGACGTGGAAGCCATGGCGCACGGCACAATGTCAGTAATTCTCTTTACGCCGCGCGGCAGGGATTACCAGACAGCGCATCAACAGGACGAACTTTATTTCATCATTCAGGGCACGTCAGAATTTGTCTTGAATGATGAACGTTGCTCGTGTGCGGCGGGGGATGTGTTGTTTGTTCCTGCGCGCGTCATTCATCGGTTTGAAAATTTCTCGGATGATTTTCAGACCTGGGCAGTTTTTTATGGTCCGA
>CAYWDW010000261.1:6181-7130 GCA_964457105.1 uncultured Heliobacteriaceae bacterium | reverse complement strand
GATTTGCAGCGCGGCAACATTGCGCCGGTAGATTTGGCGCAGGCGGCGATCGGGCCTGGGATGGCGGTTTACACGCGGTACGGGCGAGTGCTGGACGCGGCGGGCAAGGCGATGGGGGTGCGCGAGGCGTTGGCGTTGATCAACCAGACGCTGGACGAAGTTTTGGCCGAACAGGAAGGCGATTTCGACGCCGACACGCGGTGGGCGTTGGCCTGGTTCGATCAGAGCGGTTTCGCCGAGGGCGAATACGGCGTGGCCGAACAGCTCTCGAAGGCCAAGAACACCAGCGTGTCGGGAATGGTTGCGGCGGGCATCCTTCAGTCGCGCGGCGGCAAGGCGCGGCTGCTCAAACCCGAAGAACTGCCCGCGGATTGGAACCCCGAAAGCGACACGCGGTTGACGGTCTGGGAGATGACGCATCAACTCGTTCGCGCGTTGGACGCGGGCGAAGAGGCGGCGGCGCGGCTCGTGGCCAAACTCGGCGGTCGGGCCGAAGTGGCGCGCGAGCTTGCCTATCGCCTCTACACCGTCTGCGAACGCAAGAAGCGCGCGGGCGAGGCGCTCGCGTACAACGCGCTGGTTCAAAGCTGGCCGGAGATCAGCCGGTTGGCGCGCGAAGGCGGCGAGCGACAGAAACTCGATCAAGGCGGATTGTTTGAATAGAGAATACAGAGCAAGAGTAGCGCAAACTGTCGAGTTTGCGCTGTCACTCAGTCGAGCGATGAAAGGGATTGCGAAACCGCTGTGACGGGTTTGGTTTCAGCCGGTGAGCGATAGATCGGTGGGCGCAAACTGGACAGTTTGCGCTACCGTTACGCGGGTAGCGCAAACTGTCGAGTTTGCGCTGTCACTCAGTCGAGCGATGATTGGGATTGCGAAACCGCTGTGACGGGCTTGGTTTCAGCCGGTGAGCGATAGATCGGTGGGCGCAAACTGGACAGTTTGCGCT
>CAYWDW010000261.1:0-6081 GCA_964457105.1 uncultured Heliobacteriaceae bacterium | reverse complement strand
ACAGTTACGCGGGCTGCGCATGCTGGGTGGTTGCGCTGAGGTAGAAAAAGCCATGAACCAGTTCGACTTTAAGGAAATCTACGAGCGGAACTTGCCACACATTCAGCCGCCGGAAGCGACCTTGTTTGTGACCTTTCGGTTGAATGGTTCAATCCCGGAATCCGTGTTGGAGCAGTGGCGGATTGAAAAGAAGCGCCTTGAAATGACGTTGCTGCGCTGGGCGGCCATTTCGCCAGCGGGGACCCTGCCTGATCCGGAGGAAGTGGCGGCTGAAAAATTGGCGGTTCATCGCCGCTGGTTTAAGAAATTCGAGGATGCGCTGGATGGAGCGAAGACCGGGCCTTTGTGGTTGAAAGAAGAAAACGTGGCGAAAATTGTTGATGGAGCGCTGAGCGAACGCGACGGCCAGGTTTATCGGCTCGATGCGTATTGCATCATGCCCAACCACGTACACGCCGTCTTTGCGCCATTCCTGACCGAGGATCTGGCGCAGGAATTGGCGGAACGAGCCATCCGCCGAAAAAAGGCCGCACGCAAAGATTCACGCATTGCCGATGAGAAAGAAGAGAAAGTCCAGTTTGTGCTGGCTTCGATCATGCAATCGCTCAAGGGCTGGACGGCGCATCAATGCAATTTGGCGATGGGACGGAAGGGGCAATTTTGGCAGCACGAAAGCTTCGACCACGTCGTTCGCAATCAGACGGAATTGAACCGAACGATCAACTACGTCATCAACAACCCTGTCAAAGCGGGATTGGTTGAAAACTGGCAGGAATGGAAATGGAGCTATCGTCGGGAATCAGCGATTGAGGAAAACCTGAATACCGCAGAACAGTAGCGCAAAAATTCCACTTTTCGCCGCGTGGGTGGAAGGGTAAAGACGGTCGAAGAGTGAGGCTTTCATTGGCTCAGTACCCCGCAAAGTCTCGATTTTTGAGATCAGCGCAACCTGGACTGTTTGCGCTACCGTTATCACCAATGCCCCCACCAATTTATTTCACATAGGAAGAATTTATGGCGATGACGAATCACGAACGCGTCGGGAAGGCGCTGGAATTGTTGAAAGAGGGCTTGAGCCCGTTCATCGAACGCGAGTTCACCAACGCGCACGCCGCGAAGGCGCTGGAAGTAGCGCGACGATTTGTGGGCGAAGACCGTTTGCTGGCGGGTCGCCCGTTGGCCGAATGGGACGCGGCCCCGTTGTTGAAGCTGATGTGGGACGCCTGGAACGAAATCTTTAACAAGACGCTGGGACGAGCCGAACGCACGCTGGTCAGCGAACTGCGCGAGGTGCGCAACCGCTGGGCGCATCAGCAGACTTTTTCGAGCGACGACGCTTACCGCGCGCTTGATTCCGCCGCGAGATTGCTGACCGCCGTGGTCGCCCCGCAAGCTGACGAGCTTGAGAAGATGAAGATGGAATTGCTGCGCGTGCGCTTCGACGAACAGGCACGCGGCGAACGTCGCAAAACAGCAGGGCTGGCTATCGAAAGTGCGGCGACCGGCGGTTTGAAACCGTGGCGCGAGGTGGTCAGCCCGCACAAGGATGTGGCCAGCGGGCGTTACCAGCAGGCCGAATTCGCCGCCGATCTGTGGCAGGTGCATCTGGGTGAAGGTTCCGACGAGTACCGAAATCCGGTTGAATTCTTCCGCCGCACATATTTGACCGAGAGCCTGAAGCAGTTGCTGATTGGCGCGGCTCGGCGGCTGACCGGGCAAATGGGCGACCCGGTGGTGCAACTCCAAACCAATTTCGGCGGCGGCAAGACGCATTCGATGCTGGCGCTCTATCACCTGTTTTCGGGCGCGAAACCCGGTGAACTCGCCGGGCTTGAGGCGGTGTTGAAAGAGGCCGAAGTCGAGAAGCTGCCCGCCGTCAAGCGCGTGGTGCTGGTGGGCAACAAGATTTCGCCAGGCAACCCGACGGTCAAAGCCGACGGCACGGTGATTCGCACGCTCTGGGGAGAGTTGGCTTATCAGCTCGGCGGAAAAAAAGCTTTAGCCCGCATCCAGGCCGACGACGATAAAGCGACCAGCCCCGGCGATGCGCTGCGCGAATTGATGAACGAATACGGGCCGTGTCTGATCCTGATTGACGAATGGGTGGCCTACGCGCGGCAATTGCACGACAACGCCGACCTGCCGGGCGGCAGTTTTGAAACGCACTTCACCTTCGCGCAGGCGCTGACCGAATCGGCGAAGCTGGCCAGGCAATGTTTGCTGGTGATCAGTCTGCCGGCGTCCGATTCCTCCGGCTCACCGCACATCCAGGCGGACGACGTGGAAGTAGGCGGCGAACGCGGGCGCGCGGCGCTCGACCGTTTGCGCAACGCCGTCGGCCGCGTCGAATCGTCGTGGCGTCCGGCCAGCGCCGAGGAAGGCTTCGAGATCGTGCGGCGGCGATTGTTCGAGCCGCTGGTCGAGACCGACCAATACAAAACGCGCGACGTGGTGGCGCGGGCTTTTTACGAGTTGTACCGCACACAGCAGCAGGAGTTCCCGCCCGAATGCCGCGATTCGGATTACGAGAAACGGCTTAGAGCCGCTTACCCGATTCACCCTGAAGTCTTCGACCGGCTTTACGGCGATTGGTCAACGCTGGTGAAATTCCAGCGCACGCGCGGCGTGCTGCGTTTGATGGCGGCGGTGATTCACAGCTTGTGGGAGAAGGGCGACCGCAACCCGTTGATCATGCCCGCCAACATCTCGATTGACGAACCGCGCGTGCAGTTCGAGTTGACGCGCTATCTGTCGGACAACTGGGCGCCGGTGATTGAAAAGGACGTGGATGGGCCGAGCGCGCTGCCGCTGCGATTGGACGGCGAGGCGCCGAACCTGGGCAAATACGCCGCCTGCCGCCGTGTGGCGCGAACGATCTATTTAGGCTCCGCGCCAACCGCGACCGCCGCCAATCGAGGCATCGAAGACCGCCGCATCAAGCTCGGCTGCGTAATGCCGGGCGAATCTCCGGCTATTTTCGGCGATGCGCTGCGGCGACTCGGCGGAGCGGCGACTTATCTTTATCAGGACGGCGCGCGGTTTTGGTATTCAACACAACCGACGGTGACGAAGCTGGCCGAAGACCGCGCTGAGCAACTCAAACGTGAGCCTGACAAGGTGGCGCAGGAGCTGGACAAACGGTTGCGCGCCGATTTGCGGGAGAAGGGCGATTTCAGCCGAGTTCATCCGCTGCCGGCTTCAGGCGCTGATGTGGCGGATGAGATGGAGGCGCGGCTGGTGGTGTTGGGCATCGAGCATCCGTACAGCAAAGAAGCTGGAAACCCAGCCGAACAGGCGGCTAAGGCGATCCTCGAAACGCGCGGCAATAGTCCACGCCTCTTCCAGAACGCGCTGGCCTTCCTGGCCGTGGATAAAACGCGATTGCAGGATCTGGATGAAGCCGTGCGACGTTATCTGGCGTGGGAATATATCCTTAATGAAAATGTAGACGATCTTTCGCCTCATCAGGTAAGGCAGGCCGAAAACCAGAAGGATTCCGCAGATAAAGCCGTGACCGCCCGCATTCCCGAAGCTTATCAGTGGATGCTCGTCCCAGCGCAACCGACACCGCAATCTGCCATCAAATGGGAGAGCTATCGTTTGACCGGTCAGGACGCGCTGGCCGTGCGCGCCAGCAAGAAGATGAAGAGCGACGAATCGCTGATCGCGCTGCTGGCTGGAACGCAACTGAAGATGGAGATGGACAAGATTCCACTCTGGCGCGGCAACCACGTGGCGATCAAACAACTGGTTGAGGATTTCGCGCGATACATTTATCTGCCCCGGCTCAAAAACCCAGAGGTTTTGCTGTCGGCCATCCGGGACGGATTGAGCCTGATGCTCTGGTCACAAGAGTCCTTCGCCTACGCTGATAGCTTTGACGAAGCCGCGCAACGTTATGTGGGTTTGCGCGCCGGACGGCACATTGAAATTTCCGGAGAGAACTCATCGGGATTGCTGGTGCAGCCTGAAGTCGCGCAAAGACAGATTGACGCCGAGACCGCTCCCGCACCAAGCGTTACCACCAACAACGCAGGCGGCACGGAAATGGCGCCGACGCCAGGAGTGACGGCCGGAAGCTCGACTACGATAAGTCCTCCCACGCCGAAACCTGCGCCAACGCCAATTCCCAAGCGCTTTCACGGCAGCGTTACGTTAGACCCGACGCGCGTGGGGCGCGACGCCGGACGCATTGCGGACGAAGTAATCGCGCATCTGGTCGGCCTGGTCGGCGCAAAGGTGAAAATCACGCTGGAGATCGAAGCCGAGATTCCGAGCGGAGCGCCCGATCACGTCGTTCGCACGGTTACGGAAAACAGCAGGACACTGAAGTTCAGCAGTCAGGGATTCGAGATGGAGTAGTTCAGTGATTATGCGGCGTCATCACTGGCGACTCAGCAGGAGGATCAACAATGAAACGAATCACCCTTTTCAGTTGGGGATATTGGGGCTGGGGCAATTCGGTAAACAAGTTTATCGAAGCGACAGACGCGGTCGAAGCGGCGCGCGGATATAGCCTCCGATTTTCGCCGACATTCGCATTAGGCCAAGCGTCAGGGCGAAAGGATTCAACGGAAACGCCTTCGAAAAGATCGTCGGCGCTGAAAGGCACGTCTGGATGAAAGGCTTGGGCAATCAGGCCGTCGCTGATAAGACGGAAAGGATGAAAATCGCCAATCCGAAAGCCGCCGCCGACCTGCTCGACTTGGCGACAAAAGCCGCCAAAGATCGCCGCCGTGTGATCTTCTTTTGCGCCTGCGAGACACCTGCCTATTGTCACCGTTATGAAGTGGCGAGACTGGCGCTGCGCGAGGTGACGAAGCGCGGGTTAGACGTGGAGATTGTTGAATGGCCTGGCGGCGAACCGATCGAATCAACGATAGAAGCTCCGAAAAACGCGTTGGCAGCGCTGTCGAGGGGCTTACAGCGGTTTTCACTTGAATGAGTAATCAGGGTAGCTTTTAATAAAGCTATGGCTGCCTACTCTTTAGACCTTCGTGAACGAATCGTTGACGCTGCGGAGCGCGGCGTCGGAACCATTGGCGAGCTTGCCGCTTTGTTCGACGTCCACCAATCCTTTATCTACAAGCTCCCGCGCCAGAAACGCGAGCGTGGTGATCTCGCCCCGTTGCCACATGGCGGCGGCGCGACAGCCAAATTGAACGAAGATCATTTGATGATCCTGACCGAACTCGTGGCGAAATCGCCGGATGCGACGCTCGCCGACTTACGCGCACAGATCAGGAAACGGACGCGCATCGAAGTCAGTGTCCCAACGATCTGGCGCGCCCTGGCGGCGCTCGGCTTGTCGCGAAAAAAAAACGTAATTACTCACGGGTTTTCGGTTGAAAAAACACAATGTTCATGCGGGTTTCAGCAACCCAAGCAGCCTGAACCAGTGCTGAATGGCATAGGTTCAGCAAGCTATATCGCAATATATTCAATCCGCTTCTCCTGGCCTCACAAGATATTGCGACTCCTGCTCTGTTACCCCCGTGAGTAATTACAAAAAAACTAAGCGCGCCTCCGAAGCTGACCCCATCGAACGGGCCAGGTTTGAGCAAGAGCAAAAAACGCTCCCTGTAGAGAAGTTGGTCTTCATTGACGAATTCAGCGCCAATCTCGCCATGACCCCCGCTTACGCCCGCGCTCCACAAGGAGAACGCGCCGCAGTCAGCGAACCGTTCAACCGCGGAAGCACCCTCTCGACCATCGGTTCGTTGAGCCTGAGCGGGGTTGGCCCGACGATGAGTCTCAAGGGCGCCGTAGACACCCTGGTCTTTGACGCTTATGTCGAGCATTTCCTCGTTCCGAGTGTGCGCCCTGGCGACATTGTGCTGCTCGATAATGTGAAGTTCCTCTATTCAGAGCGGGCGATCAGCCTGATCGAGGCAGCCGGAGCGAGAGTCCAACATATCCCGGCATCCTCGCCGGATTTCAACCCGATCGAGGAGTGCATTTCAAAGATCAAAGAAGCGCTGCGCAGAGCCAAAGCTCGAACCGTGCGCAAGCTTCTCAATGCGCTGGGGCTTTGTTGCACAAATGCAGAAGCGGCAGGTAGCTGGTAAACTTGAGGTGTGA
>CAYWDW010000260.1:0-7174 GCA_964457105.1 uncultured Heliobacteriaceae bacterium | reverse complement strand
TCCCCGCCAGACAAAGGTCACTAACAAGCTGTAAAACAAACAGGGCGATTCTGACATTCAGGGTTGAATCACTGGGGCTGTTGTCAATTTCGGCAGATCAGCAGACTGTGATGTTGTTGCTGCCGGGAATATCTGTTCAGCAGAACGTCAGTCAATGATTGTTTCCGGCCCCGGTCATCAGCCTGATCGTTCAGCAGGGTCTTTGCGTCGCGCAATGGCCGTTGCTTTTGTGCGGATGCCGCCTTGCGGCTCTGGCCTGTCCGATTGTGTCGGACAGTGACTGACGGCCTTTATTTGCACCAGAAACAGGCTGAACAGAGCGTCGGCCTGAAATCATAATTCGCTTTGCCAGGCTTTGGCTCTGACGAGCAGTTCAGCGAAAGCTCCCCGTTTTATATGGCTGCGAACCATGGCAGAGAAAGAAGACGTGGGCCGCGCATCAGCTTCCCCTTTCCGGCCCGGGTCAGAGGGGTGGATGCCAGCGGCAAGCCTTTCAAGCTGGACACTCTGCTTGAGAATCTCAGCGCTGAAGGACTCTACCTGAAAATGAACAGGGGCATTATGTCAGGGACCGAACTGGCCATTGCCATTCGGCTCTCGGCAGCTTCAGTGGAGTTGGTGAATTCGACCAGTGTCGCCACACGCGGCATCGTGCTGCGCACGGAACTGCAACCTGACGGAACCTGCGGTGTGGCGGTCAGATTTACCCGCCATCGGCTCTTGTAAACCTGGGAAACGACCAGCCCCACGCAGTCCGGGCCTGATTTGTCCGGCTGCCGGGCTGTAGTTGAAGTTCATCAATCAAGGTTGCGGCAATCCTCACTTGTCAGCCGGGCTGATGAGTCCCCCAGGAGGTTTGACTGTGGAATATTTGCTGGAAACATCTGTTGAAAAGCAGATCAATAATTCAGGCACTCTGTTCTTTGCATTGTCTGCTCCTGCTTCAGCCAGTCAGCCGCGGCGCCTGCCCCGCCGTCCCGTTGACAATCCGGCGGGCACTCGACCGCTGCCGGATCTCTTTCTGCAGACGTTCCCTCCCGGATGCAGCCTGTCCGGCTCCCCTGTTGCTGCTCGGATGCTTGCCGCAGGGATGAGACTTCAGCCTCAGTCAGTAGCTGATCTCAGCCCCAAACAACACCTGACAAGTTCAATCCTGCCAGCCACGCCCGGGTCGTCTGTCGGCAGATTCAACGTGCCCGGCAGGCAGCCTTCGCTGTCGGGCCGCACGAGGCCGCTGACCGATCTTTTTCTCTTTCCCTGGCAGAATCGCCGGATCGCGGAGGAACAACGATGAGCACAAGCGAATGGACCACAATTTCTTCCGCGCTCGGTGGTGAAGGCTGGATTCCGCGTCCCGGCGCGCTGCACGACGAGCAGGAAACGATCTGGTCGTCCTTCGGCGTCTCGTCTGAATGCGGGCGGCTGCGCGCCGTCGTGATGCGACGGCCCGGCCCCGAAATCGAGACTGTCACCGATGCCAGAGCCGCGCTTTGGAATGAGATGCCGGACCCGGTCAGAGCCAGGGAACAACACGATGCGCTGGCTGAAATTTATCGCTCTTATGGCGTGCAGGTCAGCTATGTGGCCGACACCTCAGGGGCCAGGCCGAACCTTTATTTTATGCGCGACACTTTCGCCATGACGCCTGAAGGCGCGGTCCTGGCGCGCCCGGCCTCGGGCAATCGCGCGGGTGAGGAACGCATCGCCGCCTGGACGCTGGCCAGTCTGGGCGTGCCGATTGTGCTGTCAGTTCACGGGCACGGGACCTTTGAAGGGGCCGATCTGATGATCGTCAATAACGATCTGGCTTTTGTCGCCCAGGGACGGCGCACCAATGCCGCCGGAGCCACGCAGGTCGAACACCTGCTGAAAGAAATCGGCTGGCCGGAGGTCGTGCGCGTCCCATTACCATCCGATTGTTTACATCTTGACTGCATTCTGAGCCTGCCGGATCGTCGGCTGGCGCTGCTTGATGCCGTCAAATCGCCGCTGGTGATTAGTGAAACCCTGCGTCGTCACGGTTTCTGTCTTCTCGAACTGCCGGATCGGGAAGAAGTCATCAGCCGCATGTCAGTCAACCTGGTCGCACTTGAACCTGGAGTAGTGGTGATGCCTGCCCGTAATCCAGCCACCCGAAAGCTGCTGGAAGCGGCAGGGGTCACCTGTCTCGAAATTGAGATTTCCGAACTCATGAAGGGAGGCGGGGCAGTGCATTGCATGACCGGCGTGATCCAGCGCGATGGCCTGTAGCGGCATCACGCGGCGCGCAGTAGTGACTGAAAAATTTGTCAAGCCGGCGCATGAAGGGACAGGTGTATGTATCACCAGGAAGATGAAGTAACTGATTCGCCGACTGGATTTGAAATTGCAGTGATTGGCCTGACCGGGCGGTTCCCCGGCGCTGAGCATGCAGATCAGTTCTGGCACAACCTCTGTGACGGAGTTGAGGCCATCTCGTTCTTTACTGACGAAGAGCTGGCGACCACCGGTCCGGCTGCTGACGAAGCCCGCCATCCGGCTTACGTCAAAGCCTGCGGCGCGCTCAAAGACGTGGATCTCTTTGACGCCTCGTTTTTCGGCTTCTATCCGCGCGAGGCTGAAATCCTCGACCCGCAGCAGCGGCTCTTTCTCGAATGCGCCTGGACGGCGCTCGAACACGCCGGGTATGACCCGGCCCGTTATCCCGGCCTGATTGGCGTCTATGCCGGGGTGGGATTTAATTCCTATCTTTACACCAACCTGCTGGCCAGCCGGGCCGTCCGCGAATCAGTTCAGCCCTATCAACTGACGATCAACAGCGACAAGGACTTTCTGCCGACCCGCGTCTGTTACAAGCTCAACCTGCGCGGGCCGGGCATCAATGTGCAGACGGCCTGTTCGACTTCGCTGGTCGCCATTCACCTGGCCGCGCAAAGTCTGATCAATTATCAGTGCGACATGGCACTGGCCGGGGGCGTGTCGCTCTATCACCGCAAAGGTTATCTCTATCAGGAAAGCGGCATCCTGTCGCCGGACGGCCATTGCCGCGCCTTCGATGCCAACGCGCAGGGCACTGTGCCAGGCAGCGGCGTCGGCATTGTCGTCCTCAAGCGCCTGGCCGATGCGCTTGCTGACGGCGACTGCATTCACGCGATCATCAGGGGATCGGCCATCAACAATGACGGGGCGCTCAAGGTCGGTTACACCGCGCCGAGTGTGGACGGGCAGACTGAAGTCATCACGATGGCGCAGGCGATGGCCGGAGTCGCGCCGGAAACGATCAGCTACATTGAAGCGCACGGCACCGGCACCGCGCTGGGCGATCCCATCGAAATCGCCGCGCTCAATCAGGCCTTTCGGATGGGCACGCAGGACCAGCAGTTCTGCGCCATCGGTTCGGTCAAGGCCAGCGTGGGTCATCTCGATGCTGCCGCCGGCGTCACCGGCTTCATCAAAACCGTGCTGGCGCTCAAACACGGACTGATTCCGCCAACGCTCCATTTTGAGCGGCCCAATCCGAAACTCGGGCTTGAAGGCAGCCCGTTTTATGTCAATAACCGTCTGGCTGAATGGCCTGATCGCGGCACGCCGCGCCGCGCCGGTGTCAGCTCATTCGGCATTGGCGGCACCAACGCGCACGTCATTCTCGAAGAAGCCCCGCCCGTTGCGCCGACGAGCGATTCACGACCGGCGCAGTTGCTGCTGCTGTCAGCCAAAACCGCTTCAGCGCTCGAGGCGGCGACCGGCCATCTGGCTGAACATCTGAAGGACAATCCCGACCTCAATCTGGCCGATGCGGCGTTTACGTTGCAGGTCGGCAGGCAGCCTTTTGCGTATCGCCGCCTGCTGGTCTGCCGCGATACGGCTGATGCCGTCGCGGCGCTTGAAGGCCGCGACCCGTCACGACTGCTGAGCGGTCAGCCCCCGGCGCAGGCCAAATCAGTGGTCTTTATGTTCACCGGCCAGGGCGCGCAATACGTCAATATGGCCCGCGAACTTTACGAGACCGAACCGACCTTCCGCGATCAGGTGGATCGGTGCTGCGACCTGCTGATCGGACATCTCGGCCTCGATCTGCGGTCGGTTCTCTTCCCTGCGCCGGAGCAGGCCGAAGAGATGACACAGCAGTTGAATCAGACCTGGCTGACGCAGCCTGCGCTGTTCGTCATTGAATACGCGCTGGCGAAGTTGTGGATGCAGTGGGGCGTCAAACCGGCGGCGATGATCGGTCACAGCATCGGCGAATATGTCGCGGCCTGCCTGGCTGAAGTCTTTTCGCTGCGCGATGCGCTCGCCCTGGTCGCGGCGCGCGGGCGCCTGATGCAGGGGCTTCCGGCAGGTTCAATGCTCAGCCTGCCGGTGCCTGAACAGGATGTGCGTCCGTACCTGAACGGCGCGCTGTCAGTCGCGGCAGTCAACGCGCCGTCGCTGTGCGTCGTGTCAGGCCCGACCGAAGCCATTGACGAACTGGAACGCCGGATGGCCGACAAAGGCATCGAAGGCCGCCGCCTGCACACTTCGCACGCCTTTCATTCGGCGATGATGGAGCCGATTCTGGATCAGTTCGTGCAACAGTTCAGCCGCATCCGGCTCAATGCGCCGTCAATTCCCTTCATCTCGAATCTGAGCGGCAAATGGATTACCAAAGGCGAAGCCACCGATCCTGAATACTGGGCCGGGCACCTGCGTCACGGCGTGCGCTTTGCTGATGGCATTGGCGAGCTGCTCACCGACCCGGCGCGCATCTTTCTGGAAGTCGGCCCCGGCACCACGCTCAGTTCGCTGGTGCGACAGCACGCCGCCTTCACGCGCGAGCATCTGGCGCTGCCGTCGCTGCGCCACCCGCACGAGGCGCAAAGCGATGTGGCCTTTCTGCTGCAGGCGCTCGGTCGCCTGTGGCTCGGTGGTGTTGCGCCCGACTGGAAAGGCTTTTACACGCACGAACAGCGACAGCGCATGCCGCTGCCGACCTATCCGTTCGAGCGCAAACGCTACTGGATTGAACCTGACACTGGCGAACAGTTCAGCACGGCGCCGGACGTGCGCAAAAAAGCTGACGTGCGCGACTGGTTCTATGCCCCGTCGTGGAAGCGCGCCGATCTTCATGCAACTGCCGCCACGATCACGCCGCAACGCCTGCTGCTGCTCACGGATGAAAGCAGCCTGATGCAGCAGCTTGCCGCGCAGCTTGAAACCGCCGGCCACGAAGTCATCACCGTCACCGCGGGCGCGCAGTTCGCCTGCGCAAGCGCAAAGGCGATGACCATCAATCCGCACCGCGCGGATGATTACCTGGCGCTGCTCGGTGAACTGCACACTTCATCGCGCGTGCCTGACGCGATTGTTTATGCGTGGGGCCTGAAGCCGGCTTCATCAGTCAGCGAAACGCTTGAAGCAGGTTTTCACGGCCTGCTGCGGCTGATGCAGGCGATTGCACGCAGCGCGCTAAGTGCGCCGCTGCGCCTGCTGGTCCTCACTTCCGGCGCGCAGGAAGTCACGGGCGATGAAAGCCTGCTGCCCGGCGTGGCCGCCATTAACGGCCTGTGCCGCGTCATTCCGCAGGAGCTGCCGTTCATCAGATGCCGCACGATTGATCTGTCGCCGCAATTCAAAAATGCCGCGCAACTCGTCAGTGAAGCGCTGAGCGACGCCGGGGATGTGGCTGTGGCTTATCGCGGTCAGCATCGCTGGGCACAGACCTTTGAAGCTCTGCCGGCAATGGCTGAAACGAGTCAGTCACCGATCTTTCGCGCGGGTGGCGTGTATCTCATCACCGGCGGTCTCGGCAACATCGGCCTGACGCTGGCCGAAGCCCTGGCGCAGAAAGCCCAGGCGCGCCTTGCGCTGCTCAGCCGCACGGCATTGCCTGCACGGGAAGAATGGACGCAGTGGCTTGAATCTCATCCGGCTGATGATCGTGTCTCTCAGCTCATCAATCGCCTGCAACAGCTTGAAGCCGCCGGAGCGCGCATTCTGACGATCAGCGCCGATGTCTCAAACGTCGCGCAGTTGCAGTCAGCCATCGCGCAGACCGAAGCCGCGTTCGGCCCGCTCAACGGCGTCATTCATTCCGCCGGTCTGGTTGGCGACGAAACGATTGTGCCAATCACCGAACTGACCGCTGAAAACTCGGCGCGGCAGTTTGCGCCCAAAATCGGCGGCGCGCTCGCGCTGGCTGAAGCATTAAGTGGAAGGCAGCTTGATTTCTGCATCTTGCAGTCTTCGTTGTCATCAGTCCTCGGCGGGCTGGGTTTTGCCGCCTATGCCGCCGCCAATGCTTTTATGGATGCGCTGGCGCAGCAGCAGAATCAGGCCGGATTAACGCCCTGGCTCAGTCTCGACTGGGACGGCTGGGATTTCGGCGCTGCGCATCGCGCGACTGAGCTGCTCATCAAACCGGCTGAAGGCGCGACGGCTTTTGCGTATGCGCTGGCGCTGCCGCCGGCCTCGCAACTGATTATTTCAACCGGCAACCTGCAGGCGCGACTGGATCAGTGGGTCAATCGCCGGAACGAACCCGACGAACACGAAGCCGACGCCGAAACAGTGTCGTTGCACAGCCGCCCGAATCTTTCGACGGCTTACGTGGCCCCGCGCAACGAAACCGACGAACGCATTGCCGCGATGTGGCGGCAGGTGCTCGGCCTCGAAGAGATCGGCGTGCATGACAATTTCTTTGAACTCGGCGGGCATTCGCTGCTCGCCACTCAGCTTGTCGCCCGCGTGCGCGAAACCTTCAAGGTTGAATTGCCGCTGCGCCGTCTGTTTGAAACGCCAACGATTGCCGGCCTCAGCGCCCTGGTATCAGCCAACAGTGCTGATGAACCGGCAGCCGTCACGATGCCGGTGATCCCGCGCGACGGCGTGCTGCCGCTGTCATTCGCGCAGCAGCGGCTGTGGTTTCTCGATCAGTTCGATCCGGGCAGCCCGCTTTATAACAATCCTGCCGCTGTGCGCATGACCGGGCATCTGAATGTGAACGCGCTGCAGCGCAGCATCAATGCCATCATCGAACGGCACGAAATTCTGCGGACTGTTTTTGACACCGCCAAAGGCGAGCCGGTGCAAACCATTCTGCCGGAACTGCGCGTGCTGGTTCCGGTGACCGATCTCTCTGACCGCAGCGCCGCCGAATGCGAAGCCGAAGTGCAGCGCCTCGCGGCTGAAGAAGCCGTCAAACCTTTTCATCTGACGC
>CAYWDW010000259.1:0-7178 GCA_964457105.1 uncultured Heliobacteriaceae bacterium | reverse complement strand
AGAAAATCGGCGTTGCCGCCCAGCAGAATATCCGTGCCGCGTCCGGCCATGTTGGTCGCAATCGTGATCCCTCCCCGGCGACCGGCCTGCGCCACGATTTCAGCTTCGCGTCCGGCGTTTTCAGGTTTGGCGTTCAGGACGTTGTATTTGATTCCGCACTTGTTCAGCCGCCGCGCAATCAGTTCGGAATTCTCGACCGACACCGTGCCGACCAGCACGGGCTGCCCCTTCTCGTGAAGCTGCCTGATCTCCTCCACTACGGCATCCCACTTTTCATCCAGCGTGCGGTAAATCACATCGGGATGATCCACGCGAACCATGGTGCGGTTGGTCGGGATGGTGGTCACGTCAAGGTTGTAAATTTTGGCGAATTCAACCGACTCAGTTTCCGCCGTACCGGTCATCCCGGCCAGCTTCTGATACATGCGGAAGTAATTCTGCAGCGTAATCGTGGCCAGCGTCTGCGTCTCCTTTTCGATCTTGACGCCTTCCTTCGCTTCGACCGCCTGGTGCAATCCGTCTGACCAGCGGCGACCAGGCATGATGCGCCCGGTGAATTCATCAACAATCACCACTTCACCGTCGCGCACGATGTACTGCTTGTCACGATGATAAAGCGTGTGCGCCACCAGCGCCTGATTCAGGCAGTGCAGCATCTCCATATTCGACGGATCGTAAAGATTGCCGTAACCGAGAATCCTTTCTGACTTCTCAATGCCTGACTCGGTCAGAATCGCGCTGTGCTGTTTCTCTTCCACCTGGTAATCAGCGTCGCGTTCCAGTTTCGGAATCACGTCGTTGGCTTCGTAATACTTGGTCGTCGTGTCGTCGGCCTGGCCGGAAATAATCAGCGGCGTGCGCGCCTCGTCAATCAGGATCGAGTCAACTTCGTCCACGATGGCATAGTAATGACTGCGCTGCACGCAGGTGGCGACATCAAATTTCATGTTGTCGCGCAGGTAATCGAAGCCGAATTCGTTGTTGGTGCCGTAAGTGATGTCGGCCTTGTAAGCTTCCTGGCGCTCGAAATCATCAAGGTCGTTTTGAATAATGCCGACCGTCAGGCCGAGGAATTTATAAATTTTGCCCATCCACTCAGCATCGCGCCGGGCCAGGTAATCGTTGACCGTGACGACGTGGACGCCTTTGCCGAGCAGCGCATTCAGATAAACCGGGAGCGTGGCGACGAGCGTTTTGCCTTCGCCGGTGCGCATTTCCGCGATCATGCCGCGATGCAGCACCAGGCCGCCAATCAACTGCACGTCGAAGTGGCGCATGCCGGTGGCGCGAACAGAAGCTTCTCGCACACAGGCAAAGGCTTCGGGCAAAATTTCATCCAGCGTCTCCTGCTCCAGTTGCTTGCGCGCTTCCGGCGACAGTTCAGCCGCACCTTCCAGGCGGGCAGCGATGCGCTGCCTGAACTCAACCGTCTGGTCGCGCAACTGCTCATCAGAAAGCTGTTGGATTTGCGGTTCCAGCGCATTGATCTGAGCAATGATCGGGACAATCTTTTTCAGCAGTCGTTCATTGGCGGAACCGAAAATTTTGGTAATGGCTTTTTCTACGGCGTTCATGGGATAACCTTAGCGGAGTGGCCGTCGGGCCGGATCAAATCTCGCGGATGAAGGGGCGATAGGGCATTGTAACTTTCGGTGCATAGAGCGTCAAGCAACAGATTTTCGGGCCTCTGACTGCATTTCTGCCTTACGTTCGTGCGGTTCGCTTTGTTCTCCGGCTGTCGGCTGAACCGCAGTTGAAGCGACAGCAGATGAGCTATAGAATCACGGCTCAACCCGCGCCGCCTGATGGTAACGGCGACGCGCCGATCATCATTCCGCTGATTTTTTATGTCATCCATCACCCTGACCGCATCCACCACGCCGCCTTTCGACATTACACGCGGAGTACAGCGCACACGCCTCGCAAACGGTCTGACTGTGCTGACCAGAGAAGCTCACCAGAAACCGCTGGTCTCGTCAGTCATCTGGTATCGCGCCGGTTCACGCAACGAAGAACTCGGTCAGACGGGCAAATCTCACTTTCTCGAACACATGCTTTTCAAGGGCACTGACCGGCTCTCGAAAGGTGAGATTGATCTGATTACGCTCAAAAACGGCGGCTCGAACAACGCTTTCACTGACACTGATTTTACGGCCTACTATTTCAACTTCGCGGCTGATCGCTGGCAGGTGGCGCTGGAAATTGAAGCCAGTCGCATGACCAGCAACACCTTTGAGCTGGCAGAATACGAAGCCGAAAAACAGGTGGTCGAAGAAGAATTGCGCATCGGGCTGGACGACCCCTGGGAAGCGCTCGATCAGGCAGTCTGGGCGACGGCTTACCGGCAGCATCCGTATCACAATCCGGTCATCGGCTGGCTGGAAGATCTGCAACGGGCCACGCGCGATGAAATGGAAGCTTACTATCGTCAGTGGTATCACCCGCGCAATGCCACGCTGGTCATCGTCGGTGACTTTGAGACGGCGAAAGTTCTGCAACGCATCGAAGAATTATTTGGCGCAATTCCAACCGGCCCGACTCCGAAACCGATGCGTCTGACTGAACCACCGCAGCGCGGCGAACGGCGCGTGATCGTCAAAAAGCAGACCGAGGTTGAGCGATTCCAGGCCGGTTATCACGCGCCGCAGGTCGCGCATTCTGATGCTTACGCGCTCCAGGTGCTTGATGCCATTCTCGGCACCGGCAAAACCTCGCGGCTTTATCGGCGGCTCGAAGAGCGCGATCAGTCGGTCACGCATTTCTCGGTTGATTACTATGACCGTATTGACCCGACGCTGTTTCTGCTGCGCGCTGAAATCAGGCCGACTCATCAACTGGCCGCTGTTGAGCGCGCCATTGATGAAGAGATTGATCGCTGCCAGCAGGCGCCCGTGACAGATGAAGAACTGGCGCGGGCCAGACAACTCATTCGCGCGCGCTTTGTGCTCGGCAATGAGCAGGTGTCCAGCCAGGCGGTCACGCTTGGTTATTACGAAACGATTCATTCATACGAATATCTGTCCGGCTTTTTCGCCCGGCTGGATGAAGTGACTGCTGACGCGGTGCAGCAGGTCGCGCAGCGTTATCTGGTGGCTGACAATCGAACAGTCGGCTGGCTGGTGAATGAAGACTGATGTCGGATCTGGAATCGGGGACTGGTCATGAAGCTGAATGTTGAGCGTCTTGAACTGCCGAACGGAATGATTGTGCTGCTCGCGGAAAACCGGGCGCTCCCGGCGGTGTCAATCAACGCCATCGTCAAAACCGGCGAGCGGTTTGTCAGCGACGACAAAGCCGGCCTGGCGTCGCTGGCCGGTGAAATGCTTGACGAAGGCACCACCTCGCGCAGCGCGCAGCAGATTGCCAGCGCGATTGAATCAACCGGCGGTTCGTTGCAGACGACCGGCGGCTATGCCACGACCGGTGTCAGCGTGACCGCGCTCAGCAGCGACCTTGACCTCGGACTGGAACTGACGGCGGACCTGCTGCGCCACGCGCAGTTTCCTGAAGATCGTCTGCAAATTGAACGCGGTCGGCGGCAGGCTGAGATTGTGGCGCGCCAGGACGAGCCGCAGATCGTCGCCTCAGAAGCCTTCAATGAAATCATCTTTGCCGGAACGCCGCAGCATCGCCCGCTGATCGGGTACGAAGAGACTGTGGCGAAACTGACCCGCGCCGATTTGCTGGCCTGGCATCAGCGTTTCTTTGTGCCGAACAATACGATCATGGCCATTGCGGGTGATTTCAGCGCGGCAGAAACAGCCGCGAAGGCCGAGCGGCTGTTTACCGACTGGGAGCCTGCGCCGCAATTTATCCTGCCTGACGTGCCGCGCCCGCAACGACAACCGCAGCCGCTCACGCGCTTCATCAACCGCGACAAGGAACAGGTCAATATTTATCTGGGTCACGTCGGCATCGCGCGCGCGCACCCTGACTATCACACGGTGCGCGTGCTGGACACGATTCTGGGTGATTCGCCGGGTTTCACCTCGCGCATTCCCCGCATTCTGCGTGACGAGCAGGGCCTGGCTTACACGACTTATTGTCATCTGGCCCGCAGCGCGGGGCTGGAGCCGGGGCGGTTCGTTGCTTTCATCGGCACTTCGCCTGACAATCTGGAGCAAGCCGTGGCGGGGCTGCGCGAACAGATTGCGTCAATCGTCGCCGCGCCGCCGACTGCGGCAGAAGTCGAGACCGCCAGAGATTACCTGACCGGCAGTTTTGTTTTTGAATTTGAGACCAACGCGCAGATGGCCGCCTTTATGATCAGCGCCGAACTTCATCAACTGGGATTTGATTACCCCCTGCGCTTTCTCAGTGAAATCAGCCGCGTCAGCGCGGCTGAAGTCTGGCGCGTAGCCCAACAACAGATCGCCCCTGACAAACTGACCCTGGTGGTGGTCGGGCCGGTCGCAGCCGAAGATCAATGACGAGGATGAGCGGATGAAGCGCGCGGCTTCGTCCGCTCACTTTTTATGAGCCAGCATCTTACTAACACTGAACAGACCTCCCCGACAGCTTCCCCTCAACGACTGAAAGTTGTGGTTGCAACTTCAGTCATGCTTTCATTCATTTCGTTCTGGCGGGCTGCCGCCATTGTCCTCAGCGACCTGGCCTCGACGGCCTATTACATCGGCGGCATCACCGAAGAAGCCATCGGCAAGGCCGCGCCCTGGTTTGTCCTCGCAGTCATTCTGTTTGCAACGGCGGTGCGCGCGGTTTACGTCGAAAGCTGCACGATGTTTGTGCGCGGCGGCGTTTATCGCGTCGTCAAGGAAGCGATGGGCGGGACGCTGGCCAAGGTGGCCGTGTCGGCGCTGATCTTTGATTACATTCTGACCGGGCCGATTTCGAGCGTGTCAGCCGGACAATACATTGCCGGTCTGATCAATTCGACGCTGGAGCATGTCGGCATCGGCTTTCAACTGCCGGTCAATTTCACCGCCTGTGTGCTGGCGATTGCGGTGGTCTTTTATTTCTGGCGGCTGAATATCATCGGGCTGCACGAATCGTCAGAACGCGCGCTGCGCATTATGCAGATTACGGGCGTGATGGTCATCGTGATTATCATCTGGTGCGTGGCGACGCTGATGGTCCGGCCCGGCCCGATCAACTGGCCGCCGCTGCCGATTCCGTCCAACCTGCATTTCGAGGTCAGCCCGACCACAGGGCTGCACCCGCTGGGCTGGCTGAAAGACACCAGCCTGCCGTCAATCGGGATCATCGGCATTATGATCGCCTTTGGCCATTCGGTGCTGGCGATGAGCGGCGAAGAGTCGCTGGCCCAGGTGTCGCGTGAAATCGAACACCCGAAACTGAAAAACCTGATTCGCGCGGCGGTGGTGATCTTCGTTTTTACGATCTGCTTTACGCCGGTCGTGTCGTTCTTTGCGGTCATGATTATTCCCGACGCGGTGCGGCTGCAGTATTCGGGCAATCTGCTGTCCGGGCTGGCAATGAATGTGATCGGGCCGGACTGGCTGAAGCTGCTGTTGCAGGCTTTCGTCGTGATCGTCGGTTTTCTGGTGCTGTCGAGCGCGGTCAACACGGCCATCGTCGGGTCCAACGGCGTACTCAACCGCGTTTCTGAAGACGGCGTGCTGACGGGCTGGTTTCGCGCGCCGCACAAGCGTTACGGCACGACTTACCGCATCATCAATATGGTGGCCATCCTGCAGGTCATCATCATCATTCTCAGTCGCGGCAATGTGATCTGGCTCGGTGAAGCCTATGCGTTCGGCGTCATCTGGAGCTTCACCTTTATGACCTCTTCGATTGCGCTGCTGCGGTTCAAGCGTCCGGGGGCGCGTGAATGGAAGGTGCCGCTGAACTTTCACATCGGCGGCGTCGAGATTCCGGTCGGCATTATGATGATCGCGGCGACCCTGCTCGCGCTGGCGCTGACGAACCTGCTGACGAAGGAACTCGCCACTATTTCCGGCGCGATCTTCACTGCCGCTTTCTTCATCGTCTTCACCCTGTCCGAGCGCGCCACGCGGCGGCGCCAGGCCGACACCAGCCTGGATCAGTTCAATCTGGTGTCGGAACAAACCGTTTCGCGCGACCTGCTTGATGTGCGGCCCGGCGGCGTGTGCGTCACCGCGCGCGATTACAACAGTCTGCACTATTTGAAAAAGGCGCTCGAAGAGGTCAACACCGACGAGCAGGATGTGATTGTCATGACCGCGCGCATTATCAAAGGGCCGGGCGGCGGGGCTGAGCAGATCTACGAAGACGAGTTGTTCACTGATTACGAACAATTGCTGTTCACGAAGGCGGTGGCGGTGGCCGAAAAGCTGGGCAAAAAGGTCAAGCTGCTGATTGTGCCGGCCAATGACGCCTTTCAGGCAACGGTGCAAACGGCGATTCAGTTGCAATGCTCGACGCTCGTGGCCGGCGTTTCAACCAGGATGTCAGCCGATCAGCAGGCACGGCGCATCGGGGATGTCTGGGAGTCAATTCAGGATGACAACAAGCGCAAGCTGCGCGTGCTGAAGCTGATCTATTTTGACGGCACCGAGCGCGTTTATGAACTGGGCGCGCATCGCCCGAAAATTACGCCGGAAGACGTTGAGCTGACGCACCGGCTGTGGCTCGATCTGGCCAGGGACAATCCGCACCTGCATCACAATCAGGTGGTGTCGGTGGCGTTGCGCCGTCTGTCGCAGGATCTGACTGAAGGCGAACGGCAGGAGATTCTGGCTCAGCTCAAACAATTCAAGTAAGGGAAGGTAATTTCAGCATGGATGAAGTGAAGATTTATACGACGACCTGGTGCCCTGATTGTCTGAACGCGAAAGCCTGGCTGGACCGGCGCGGCATTGCCTATCAGGAGATCAATGTTGAGACGACACCGGGCGCGGCGGATTTCGTCATGTCTGTCAATAACGGTAAGCGCAAGGTGCCGACTTTTGTCATCGGCTCTGACACTTTTCACAACAGTCCGTACAGCGTCGCGGTGATGGAAGAAAAATTCGGTCGCTGAATTTGCGCGGCGGCGTCAGCTTCAGGCTTCCGGCAGCAGCGCGGCAAAGGTCCGCGACCTGCCGCCGGAAGCCTGTTAATGAATGACCGAAACGCCGGTTTTTATGATGATTTTTTTGTGACAGACCCTGTTCAGACCTGCGCCGTATTTTCAGCGGCCTGATCTCTGACTGACCTCCTCGCGTCCCGCCTGC
>CAYWDW010000258.1:0-7185 GCA_964457105.1 uncultured Heliobacteriaceae bacterium | reverse complement strand
TCATCGCTTCGGTGCCGCATGGATTTTACGTGACTGAACTGATCGGCTTCGGCTTCAACCCCGTGACCGGCGATTTTTCACGCGGCGCTTCGGGATTGTGGATTGAAAACGGCAGGCTGACTTATTCGGTCGAGGAAGTCACGATTGCCGGCAACTTCCGCGACATGTTGCGCGGCATTGGAATGATCGGCAATGATCTGCGCTTCCGGGGTCGCATCGCCGCCCCGACCATCAGCATCAATCAGATGATGGTGAGCGGAGACTGAAACAGCGGTTGAAAACATCAGCCCTTAACCTCTGAAATTTATGTTTGAGCCTGAAACAGAAAACGACAAAACCGAAGAGCGCAGTCGCACCCGCCTGATTCTCGGCGTGGGCGCCGTCGCCGCGCTGGCGCTCGCCGTGCTGGTCATCCTGTTTGCGTCAATGAAACAGCGGCAGGAATCGCCCTTTCTGAGCAATGCCGTGCGCGCGAGCCATCAGGATTTTGAGGCCAACAAGGCCAAAGTCACGATTGATAATCAGGAAGTCCTGGCGCAGGGCAATCTGGTCGGCATGGTGCAGTTCACGATTCAGGCCGAGATCAATAACCACAGCGACCGCACGCTGACCGGAGTTGAAGTCCTCGCCCTCGTTTACGACCTGCAGGACAAGGTCATCGCGCAAAAGATCGGCCAGCCGATTCCGCGCCAGAATCCGGCCCCGCTCAAGCCGGGCGAGAAGCGCAGGTTTGCAATCAAAATTGATGCTCCGGCCAAATACACCGAAAACGACGTCAAGCAGGTCAAGGTTGAACTGCACGGGCTGCAGTTTCAGTAAGAGTTGCGGCAGCTAAAAAAGCGAAAGGCGAGCGCGGAATCAAATAGCCGCGCTCGCCTTTTCGATCTTGTCCGGCCTGGGTCCGGCCTTCAGTTCTGGTTCTTGATTTCGGTGATGATCTTCGGCTGAATTTCCATCACGGCTGTCGCCGGGCTGGAACCCGGCATCAGGAAGCGATGCGACACGCTGCGATAAATCCGCCCGGCGATGTCGGCGGCGCGCTTGCCGGCTTCGCCTGAGCCGGTGGTGATCACCGTCACGACGAGGCGCGGATTGGTCACGCTGGAAAATGAAGTGAACAGACCAAGCTTGGCTTCAGAACCGGTGCAGGTGCCGGTCTTGCCCGCCACCTGTCCGAGCGGATCGTAAGCGGCTTTGGCCGTGCCGTACTGCACCGCGCCGATCATCCCGGTCAGCAGGCGCAGGCGATCTTCGGGGGTCATTTCGATTTTGCGCTTCAGCACCGGCTTGAAATTCTCAGCCTCCTCAGGCGTGCGCGGAATGCGCGGCACATAGAGGTTGCCGCCGTTGGCAATCGCGGCGGTGAAGTTGGCAAGCTGAATGGCCGTGAAGCCAAAGCCGTCGCCGTGACTCGACATATGACCGGTGTTCTGCTCGCCCTCTTCCGGCAGAAAGCCGCTGCTTTCGCCCAGATAATTGGCTCCGGTCGGTGCGCCGAAACCGAAGTTGCTGGCGTAACCAGTCACCTTTTCATAACCGAGCCGACGACCGACTTCCTGGAAAAAGGGATTGTTCGAGCGCGCAATCGCATCGAACAAATTCAGCCCCCGGCCATTGCTCGCCAGTTGGAAGTCCATGCCCGGATCCAGAATCTTTTCGTGCAACCCGGCGAGGCCGACCACCAGCTTGACGGTCGAGCAGGGCTTGACCGGCGAGCCAAGCGCCATGCGCTGATTGACGATGCTGTAAATTCGCCCATTGGTCGCATCCATCACGACCACCGTTCCGGCCTTGCCGCCAAGAGCTTCAACGGCAGCGCGGCGCACTTCCATGTCTTCGCCCGTCGTGTTGTCCTTGAGAATATTGGCTCCGGCAATGTTGCGCAACGCCGCATCGCGGGCGCGAATGGCGCGCAATCGCGCTGCCGCAATGGCAGCGGCGCGACGCCGGTTGTAAGCGGCGAGCATCCGGCGTTCAGCCTTGCTGAGTTTGCCGCGTCCCCGGCGCTTCATCAGGCTGCGCACCTGCGCCTGGCTGATCTGAGGTTCACCCTTGCGGCCACGCCGATTTGTGCGGGCAGCGGTCTTCTGATGTTTTGATTTACCCTTTCCGGCTTTGACTGATCCTGTGCGCGAACGCTTTTTCGCATACGCGGTGCCATCGGGGGAGATAACCACGAGAGCCATCAAAAATGCCAGCAGGATCGTGGTCGTGGTAACGCGGTTGATTAGGTTCATTTTCAATACCTTTCCTGTATCCCGGCAAAACAGCCTGTTCCGACAACAATGCACCTCAGGGGCCGAAACTTTCAGCCTGCAAATTAGTCACCAGAGAGCGACAGGGAGCAGGATGATTGGGCAATTGTGAGTTTGAGGTGAAGTGATCGCGTCGAGACTTGAGCGACAGGCCGTCACGTTTCGCTGATTTTCAGCATCAGTGTCAACATCGGTCCCAGCAGCCGTGTTGCCCGACGTCATCACTATCGGAATGACTATCGTACCTGTACAATTGAAGAGCAAGCGCACAGCAGGCTTCCCTCCGAGGCTTCCTTGTTACAAAAGCCGGGGGCAGGCGCACGCGCAGAGTTTACCAAATCAATTCCGTTGAAACAACCGGGAAGATTTGATTGCAGGACTGACATCACATTAACAAATTCTCCGTGATTTGCTCATCGGCAGGGGCATGACTTCGATCAATCCGCTTTCCAGTTTCCGCGCTCAGATGGTGCTGTTCATCGCGGCGATGCTGCTGGTGACGACGGTGGCGCTCAACCTGATCAATCAGCGGCTGGAGCGGCGCATCAATCGTCAGGTCGAGGAACACATCGAACAACTGACGCTGGCGATTGACCTGGCGCTGCGGTCGCGGCAAAGCAAACAGTATCTTTATGACTTCGTGCCGCAGGAAAGTCAGGGCAAATTGCTGGTCGGGCCTGAGCACATTGTCAGTCATATTCTGGTCACTGACGCTTCAGGCATCATCATTGACAGCACCCGGCAGGAAGACGTGGGCAAGCGGCTCCCGGCGGCCATCAATGCCCTGCCGACCGTGCGCCAGGGCGACCTGTTGCGGGAAGCCGAGGCAAACAACAGCCCGCAGGGACGCACCATCACCTTCACCATCAACAGCGTCAACGACCAGGGCGACAGCGTGCAGCGTCGCATCATTATCGTGTTTTCAATGAATCGTCTGACCCAGGCGCGCCGCGAAGCCAATCGGGACCGGCTGCTGGCGACGCTCGCGCTGGGGTTGCTGATGATTCTGCTGGTGGCGTGGTTCAGTCGTCGCTTCAGTCGCCCGATCACTGAACTGGCCAGGGCCGCGCAGAAAGTCGCCGCCGGCGATCTCGAATTCCAGGTCTTCGTCCTGCGACACGACGAAGTCGGCAAGCTGGCTGAGACGTTCAATGAAATGCTCTTCGGGTTGCGCAACAAGCGCGAACTTGAGGAACAGTTGCAGCGCGCTGAACGATCTGCCGTGGTCGGGCGGCTGGCTTCGGGCATCGCCCACGAAATTCGCAATCCGCTCAACTTCATCAATCTGTCCATTGATCACCTTCGGGAAAAATTCGCGCCGTCCGCACAGCCGCCGCCGAATGTCGAAGCCGCGCGCGCCGAATACACGCACATTCTGGTGACGATCAAGGATGAGATTGCGCGCCTCAATACGCTGGTCAGCAATTTTCTGAGTTATGGTCGTCCGTCCCGGCTCAAGCTGCGCGAACTTGATGCCCGCCGCCTGATTGAAGAAACCCTGGCGCTCGTTCAGGCGCAGGCCGAACAGCAGGGCGTCAGACTGATCGTGCAGGAAAGCAGCGACGGCGACGGCGATCATCACTTGCACGCTGATGCCGAACAGATCAAAACCTGTTTTTCCAATCTCATCATCAATGCCGTGCAGGCGATGCCCGATGGCGGCGTGCTGACCGTCACCCTGAATCCGCGCTTTGCCGACATTGAAATGACTTTTGCCGACACCGGCTGCGGCATTCCGCCGGAAGCGCTCGAACAGATTTTCGAGCCTTATTATTCGACCAAGGAAACAGGCATCGGGCTGGGTCTGCCGCTGACCCGAAAGCTGATCGAAGATCACGGCGGCTCGATCACCGTCAACAGTGTGGTCGGCAGCGGCACGACCTTCACCGTCACGCTGCCGCGCGACCCGATTACTCCGGCGGCGCAGGCCGCGACGGCGCAGGCTCAGTTGAGCGCGCGCTGAAAGCCTGATGGTCCCTGTCACATCCTCACGACCAGAGGTTATAATGCCGGTGCAGTTTCGGCAGTCAGCGAATCAATCATTCCCCACGCGAAAAGATCATGAAACCCAAACGCATTCTCGTAGTTGACGATGAAAAAAATCAGCGCGACATCCTGCAACTGATTCTGACCGGCGAGCGCGATGAACAGGGCCATCCGCGCTATGACGTCAAGGCCGCCAGTTCCGGGCAGGAGGCGCTGCGGTTTTTCAAAACCGAACGCTTTGACCTGGTCATGACCGACCTCAAAATGTCCGGCATGGATGGCATTCAACTGCTCAACGAACTGACGCAGATTGACAGTTCAGTGCCGGTGATTCTGATGACCGCGCACGGTTCGATTGATTCGGTCAAGGATGCGCTGCGCGGCGGCGCGTTCGATTATCTGGAAAAACCGCTCGACCGCGCCCAACTGCTGGAAACGATGGCCAGAGCCGTCGCGCAGATGCAGGCTGTTGATGAAGAAATCGTTGGCGTTTCAGATGCCATCGAGCGCGTCAAGAAGATGATCGTCAAGGTCGCCGTTTCAAGCTCCACTGTGCTGATTCGCGGCGAATCGGGCACCGGCAAGGAACGCATTGCCCGCGCCATTCACAAGGCCAGCCCGCGCGCGGGCGAACGCTTTCAGGCTGTCAACTGTGCGGCCATCAATGAAAACCTGCTTGAATCGGAACTCTTCGGTCACGAACGCGGATCGTTCACCGGCGCGCACGCCGAGAAAAAAGGGCTGTTTGAAATTGCCGACAAAGGCACGCTCTTTCTGGATGAAATTGGTGAGCTGAATGTCAGCATGCAGGCCAAGCTGCTGCGCGCTTTGCAGGAAAAGGAGATTATGCGCGTCGGCGGCACAAGGCCGCTTAAAATTGACGTGCGCGTGCTGGCCGCCACCAACCGCGACCTTGAAGCGATGGTCCGGGACAATCGTTTTCGTGAGGATTTGTTCTATCGCCTCAACGTGATTCCGATTGACGTGCCGCCGCTCAGGCAGCGCCGCGATGACATTGCCGTCCTGATGGATTATTTTTTGCGCAAGCACAGCGCCAATGCCGGACGCCCGATGAAAGTCAGCGCCGAAGCCCGCCGCCTGCTGATGGATTATGCGTGGCCGGGCAATGTACGGCAGCTTGAATCAGCGATTGAACGCGCGCTGCTGCTCGCTGAAGGCGACGAGATCACGACTGAAGACCTGCCGATGGAAATTCGCAACGCGGCCCGCACCGAAGGCACCGGCGGATTCAAACTCCCCCCCGAAGGCATTTCATTTGAGGAACTCGAACGCTCGCTGCTGATTCAGGCAATGGAACAGACGGGCTGGAACATCACGCGAGCGGCGAAGCTGCTCGGTCTTTCCTTCCGCACCATGCAGTATCGCCTCGACAAATTTGAAATCGAACGACCGGGCCGCGCTGGCCGGATTTCAGAGGAAGAAGAAGAATCGTCGCCCGCCGAGTGACACGACCGCACGGCCCCGCCTCTGAGCCTGAATGAATTGCCTGTTTGCGCCCGCATGACGGCAATGTTAGAGTGGCGCACTTCTTATGCCGGTCAGACTTTTAGCGCTTGATATTGACGGCACGCTGCTGACGACACGGGGCGTGCTGACTCCGCGTGTGCGCGCGAGCCTTGAAGCGGCGCGGGCGCGCGGCGTCACGATTGCCCTGGTGACCGGGCGGCGTTTCAATTCGGCGCGGCTGCTGGCGCAGGAACTGGGCCTGCATCTGAGCGTGCCGCTGATTTCGCACAACGGCGCGCTGACCAAAGAGGTCACGACGCTTGAAACCATCAGCCATCATGCGCTCGACGCCGGGATTGCCCGTTCAGTCATCCGCCTCGGGCGTGAATGCGGCATTGATATGATCTGCTGCGACGACCCGCACGGCCTCGGCACGATGGTGATTGAAGGCATCTCGTCAGCCAACGTGGCGATGCAGCGTTATCTCGACAAATACCGCGACGCGGTGACGGAAGTGCCCGACCTGCTCGATTACGTCCGGCACGATCCGATTCAGATGATGTTTTCGGGCCGCTGCGATCCGATGGATGAATTCGCCGATCATTTGCAGGCGCAGATGGACGGACAGATTCAGCTTTTCAAGACGCGCTACCGCCGGGCTGACCTGACGATTCTGGATGCGATCAGCGTGGCCGCGTCAAAGGGCGCAGGCGTCGAAGACATTGCCCGCGTGCAGGGCATCGCCCGCGAGGAGATTATGGCCATCGGCGATAATCACAACGACCTGACCATGCTGCGTTATGCCGGCACCGGCGTCGTGATGGGCAATGCTGAAGAGGAATTGAAACAGGCCGGCTTTATTGTCACCGCTTCAAACGAAGAAGACGGCGTGGCCGAAGCCGTCGAAAGATTCATTCTGCAAAACTGAAGGTTCGACAAGCTGCCAGCTTGTCGCGGCTTCCGAAAGACACTTTCCGGTCCTGACAACAGGCTGGCAGCCTGTCGGACAATTACTGAGGGAACAAGCATGCCTGACCGCAACGCCATCATCGAAACCAGCAGGGGAACCATCAAATTCAGGTTGTATGAAACCGACGCGCCGATCACGACGGCCAACTTCATCGAACTGGCTGAAAGCGGCTTTTACAACGGGCTGACCTTTCATCGCGTCGTGCCGGGCTTTGTCATTCAGGGCGGCTGCCCGCTCGGCAACGGGACGGGAGGCTCAGACAAGCGCATCAAACTTGAAGTCACGCCCAAACTGAGGCACGGCGACGCGGGCGCAGTGGCGATGGCGCGGTCGTCCGATCCGAACAGCGCCAGTTCGCAGTTTTACATCACGCTGGCACCGACGCCGTCGCTCGATATGAATTACGCCGTGTTTGGCCGCGTCACCGAAGGCCTGGATGTCGTGCAAAGCATTCGCCTCGGCGACACAATCAACAGCGTGCGCATCGTCAGCGAATAGTTCACAGTT
>CAYWDW010000257.1:0-7210 GCA_964457105.1 uncultured Heliobacteriaceae bacterium | reverse complement strand
CATGCTCGGCATCTTCGCCGCCGCGCTGTTCTACGGCGATAGCATGATCACACCGGCTATCTCGGTGCTCAGCGCGGTCGAAGGATTGAACGTGGTCGCACCGGGCCTCACGGACTATATTCTGCCGATCACCGCCGTGGTGCTGACCGCCCTGTTCGCGATCCAAAAGCACGGTACTGGCACGGTCGGTCGCTTCTTCGGCCCGGTCATGTGCGCTTGGTTCGGCGTACTCGGTGTATTGGGCGTAATCAGCATCCTGAACTGATCGTCAGCGGCCAGCGTCGGCAGACGCTCAAGCAGGCTCCACGAAATTGTTTCTTCGCGTTCCGGCTTTGCGGCTGTCTGTTCGGTTGATTCAGTAACCGGAACCAGGCGGGCCAGGTGGCGCAGCAGTTTGTAACGGTGCGCCTCGTCGCGGCCAAAGCCCAGATCGTCGCGGCCAGTCACCAGCCGCACCTCTGCGCCTTCGGCCATAAAATGCGTCATCAGGCTGGCGGCGAGCGTCACGGCGCTTTCAAATTTTTCGCTGAACTCTGTCGTCCCGGCGACGGCGTAATGATCGAAGGCAATCGTGATGCGCCAGTCATCATCGCGCGTGTATTCGCGCACCATCAGTTGCGCCGTCCGGGCCGTCGCCTTCCAGTCAACGTGGCGCAGGTGATCGCTGCTCAGATACTGACGAATTGCGTACAGATCGCTGCCGCTGCCCTTGAGCAGGCTTTCCATCTGCCCCTGCGTGATCGGCAGCAGGTGATAAAAATCGTCGAGCGGCTGCGGCTGCGGATAGATGATGATTTCTCCGTGCGCGGCGATGAAGCGCCGCCGTTCGACAAAACCAAAGGGGAACCGCGACCTGATGGCGAAGCCTTTGACCGGATAAACGCCGCGCCGCGTGAAGCTGCATTCAAGGCTGGTGTGTGCGGCTGCGCCACCTGGAATGAGCGGAAAGCAGACCGGCTGCACAAGCCCTGGCGCAAACCGCCGCAACTGCGCGGCGACTTTCGATTCCTTCTTTTTCTTCTGCCAGAACCCATGCGGCACTTTTTCGGCGGCGATGGCGACTGACAGCGAAAATGATGGAATGAGTTTTTTATGGCCGGTGACAGTGATTTCAAGCCGAGTCTTTTCTCCGGCAAAGATGTGATCGGGGAATCTGAGCGCGACGCCCGTGTCGTTGATGTTCACGCGCGAGGCGATGCCGGAAACAACCAGCGTCGCCAGCAGAATGGCCAGAATCAGGTACAGCAGGTTGTTGCCCGTGCTGAGCGAGGCAATGCCGACCACGATGATAAAGGTGCAGAAGATCCAGCCCGCGCTCGTCACATCCAGCGACAGGTTGGCGCGCAACAGTTCCATCCTGACGTTCTGCGCCAGGCGCGGCACCACATACAGCGCAATCACCAGCGCCAGCACGAGCGCAATCTTTGAAGTCAGCGCGGCCAGATCGTATTCGCCAAGCTGCGCCGCCGCCGCTGAAACAATTGCTGCCGCCAGCGCCGCAATCACGATCAGCGACGAAATCACCGCAAATCGCACTGCTTTTTTATCCTGAAGAAATTCAGGCAGTGGCATAACGAACTCAAAAGGCAAAAGGCAAAGGGCAAAAGGTAAAAGGTAAAAGGTAAAAGGTAAAAATGAAGCAGGCAGTGAGCGGCTTTTGATTTTTGATCTTTACCTTTTGCCTTTTGACATTTGCCCTTTGCCTTTTGCCTTCTCTCAGATCGGGACTCGGATGTTTTTGATGATTTCGGTCAGCACGGCGTCCGATTCTTCGCCGCGCCGCAGACGGGTGGAGTAACGTGAACTGACAATAATGCGGTGGCCGAAAACGGGAATGACGAGGCGCTTGATGTCATCAGCGATGCAGTAATCACGATCTTCAGTCAGCGCCAGCGCCTGGGCGGCGCGATAAAGCGCGAGCGAGCCGCGCGGGCTGACCCCCAGGTCCAGCACTTCGGATTTGCGCGTGGCTTCGACGATGGCGAGCAGGTAATCAAGCAGCGCGTCATCAACTCTGACGCGCCGGACCTCCGCCTGAAGCTCCAGCACGTCATCAGCCGTCATGACCGGCGTCAGTTCATCAACCGGCTTGCTCACGGTCTGATTGCGCAGAATCTGCCGCTCAAATTCAACCGACGGATAACCCATGCGCACGCGCATCAGAAAGCGGTCAAGCTGCGATTCGGGCAGCGGGTAAGTGCCGTGATGCTCAATCGGGTTTTGCGTCGCCAGCACCAGAAACGGGCGCGGCAGTTCGTAAGTCTGATTTTCAATGGTCGCGCGGCCTTCAGCCATCGCCTCAAGCAGGCTGCTTTGCGTTTTCGGAGTCGTGCGGTTGATTTCGTCAGCCAGAATGATGTTGGCGAAAATCGGGCCGGGCTTGAATTCAAAGTCGCCGTTCTGCTGATTGTAAATTGACAGACCCACGATGTCTGAAGGCAGCAGGTCACTGGTGAACTGAATGCGCTGAAAGCTGCACGCCAGCGACCGCGCAATCGTCTGCGCCAGCGTGGTCTTGCCCACACCCGGCACGTCTTCGAGCAGCAGATGACCGCCAGCCAGCAGCGTCACAATGGCCAGATGGACGGCTTCCGATTTGCCGCGAATGACCTGTTCGATGTGGCGCTGCAAATCCTGCAGCCGCCGTGTGGTACTCGTAATCAATGAAACTCCGCTGATTGAGGTCACAACTCAAAAGGGGCGAGACCGTTGAAGGCCGCCTCGCAGGCTCGTCTGACTTCAGAAAAATTGCCAGCGACGCTTCACCTCTGACCGCGAATTTAGCACACGACCGCAAACGCGGCAAAAAGAAAACAGGCCGCTATCTTCAGAAATCAAACCGCAGTCCCAGCCTGATGGTGCGCGCTCTGAACGCGCGCGGCGGCGTGAGAAAACCACCCGGACTGGACGGCACATAATCCACAAATTCAGCGCCAAAAGCATAGATCGTCGAATTTGAGGGATTGAAGATTTCCACCTGCGGCATCAGATGCCGGTGTTCACCGAGGCTGAACCGGCGCGAGAGTTTCAGACTGAACTGCCACTGCGCCGGGCCGCGTCCGGCATTGCGTCCGAGCGTTCCGCTTGTGCCAATGGTCGGCAGCGCAAAGGCACCGAACAACGACGGATCAAGCGGTTCCCCCGGTTTGCGCCAGCGAATCGCAACCGCATCGCCGGTGAAATTCGGACGATCATTGTTCACGTCATCAAGATTGCGGTCGTTGCCGTTGGCTCCGAGGGTAAACGGACGCGCTGAACTGACGGTCAGGATGCCGGCGGCATTGATCCGACCCAGCGCTTTCGGCAACACGTACAGGCCGCTGAAGGCAAAACGGTGGCGCGCATCAAGCAGGCTGAGCGCACGTTCACGACCAAAATCACCCGCGACCAGCGGCGACGAGGTGTTCACCACGCCGTCATCAATCAGCTTGCTGAGCGTATAAACCGTGCGCACCGAAGCCCGCGTGGTCAGTCGGCTGTGCAATTCAAAACTGACGCCGTGATAGAAGCTGTTGCCGCGTGATTCGAGCAGTTCAACCTGCGTCAGTTGCGGGTCGGGGCGAAACGTGCGAATGGTGGCCAGCGCCGCCCTGATGCCGCTCGTCGCGTTGCTGGTCGAAGGATTGTTCAGCCCAAAGACAACGACGTTTTTTCCGTTCTCTTTTTTCGTCTCGCTCGGCGTCGTACTCAGATTGAAGCGCACCAGATCAGCATTGCCTGTGGCGGTAATCGGGCGCTGTTTTGTGACCGGATCAATGGCGTTATTGAAATCACGCGAAGTCAGAAATGCTGCCCAGTCTTTGAAGCCCGCAGGCAGGCGCGGAGCGTTGGCGTTTGATTCACGCCACAAATGCAGCCCCCGATTGAAAACATAATTTATTTCGACCCTGAATCTGCTGCCGATTTCACGCTCAATGCCGAGCGCGGCCTGGTAGCTTTCAGGAATGCGAATGGTGGGACTGAGCCTGCGAATGAATCCCGATTCGCGGACGCCATGCTGTGAAATGCGCGGATCACTGGCCGCCAGAGTTTGCGGAAACTGAAGCTGTGTGAGCAGCGGTTTCGCCGCCTCGTTGTCGGTGTCCACCAGCACCTTGTTTGAAGTCAGCACGAAATCATCCAGCGTCCGCAGCAGCGCCCGGCTGTAGAAAATTCCGAAGCCGCCGCGCACTGCCGTCTTCCCGTCGCCGAATGGATCCCACGCCAGTGACAATCGCGGACTGAAATTGTTCCGGTCGTGCAAAATCGTTTCCCGATCCCACCGCACACCGGCGCTGAGGATAAGATTCGATCTGACGCGCCAGTCTTCCTGAAGAAACAGTCCCGCATAGGTATTGCGCAGTTCAGACGCGGTCTTGAAGCGGTGCTGATAGCGCGCGGGCTTACCCGCCAGAAAGTCTGCCGGTGACGCAAAACGATATGTCCCCGTCACGTCACCCAGATCAACAAAGCCGGAATGAATCACCTGAACATCCGCGCCCGCACGCAAAGTGCTGCGCCCCTGCACGAGCGTCAGCGTTTCCTGAAACTGCCAGCGCTTTTCGCGCCGGTCAGTGCCGCTCTGATTGCTTGAACCAGCCAGCAAAGTGCCCGCGCGCGTCAGCGGATTGGCGCTGGCATTGCCCGGCACGTCACGCGGATCATCAGTTTCTATCAGCACCACCGGGCTGTCACTGAGCGGCCCGTCAACCGGAGTCAGCCGTGAAAACTGAAAACGGGCGACATTGACGAGTTTCGGTGAGATCACAAAATTATCCGCGAAGGCCAGCGCTTCATTGTTGCGCCCTGTCTGCCGCAATGTCTCAAGCGTGCGGCGACCGCCCGGAAAGCCACGTTCATCACGCTGTCGCGCCAGCATGAAAAGCCCTGAGAGATTGTGATTGCCGCTGCGGTGGTAATCCGCCCGGATCTGAAACGTCTGCGCAATTTTTGGCGTGGTGACTTCAACATCGTAAAGCCCGACTGCCGCGCCGCCATTCACCACTATCGCCTTGCCATTTTTGTCCATCGCAGTGCTGCCCAGATTGGCCCCGTTTGGCTGCGGCAGGCGAAAGGCGGAACTGGCGTTGACCGGCACCAGAGCCGCGATTTCAGCCCGGTCATAAATGTTGTCGTACTCATACGCCGCAAAGAAAAAAGCCCGGTTGCGCACAATCGGCCCGCCCAGACTGATGCCGGGGTTGTGCTGCTGATAAGGCAGCCTGAAGCCGCGCGCCGGATCTGAATTACGCGTGACTGAATTTGCGTTGAGACTTTCATCCCGAAAATAGTAAAAGCCGCGCCCGCGAAACTGATTCGCTCCGGCCCGCAGGCGCAGATTTACCCGGCTCCCCGCAGCACGCCCGTATTCAGCAGAAAACTGGTTCGCAATCACCTGAAATTCATCAACGGCATCTGTGGTTGGCACAAAGCGTTCACGCGCCGCACGGTCATCGTTGTTATCGAGACCTTCAATCGTCAGGTTGTTTGAAAATGGCGTCCCGCCATTGAGCGCGAAAATACCAGCTTCTTCCGGCGACTGGCGGAAGCGATCCCTGGTGTCACCTTCTGCCAGACCACTTTCACTGAAAGCCGGAAGCGAAGCACCTGCAAACAGCACGATCAGATCATAAATATTGCGGCTGTCATTTGGCAGTTCATCTATCCACCGCCTGGTCAGCGTTCCGCCGATTACAGTTCGGGAAACATCAATGCCAGCCTGCTCACTGCCTGCCTCTATCGCCATTTGCTCATTGAGCCTGGCGACCTCCAGTTTGAAGTCGCGGCGCAACGTGGCTCCGGCTTCACCACTGACTGAATACTGAAGGACACGAAACCCCTTCACCTCAACCCGTAGTTCATACTTCCCCGGCATCAGTGAAGTCAGTCGGAACCAGCCATGGTCATCTGTCACAACTGACCTTTCCTGATTCGTTGACACGGAACGGGCTGTAATCCCGGCTCTGGCGATTCGCTGCCCATTGCCGTCCGTAACTGCTCCTTCAATGACAAAGTAATCCAGATCGTCACCTGTAGCTCTTATCTGCAGGAACAACAAACTGACAGAAAGTAAAAGACAAAGATTCAGGCTTGATTTCAGACACGGCATCTTGCACCTCCGGGTGGAAAGGTTTTTACGCCGGCTGAGATGGGCGAGGTATCTGACGGCAGACTTCAATATTAGTGGCTGAGAAGCCTGCTTTTCAGATCAGGTTTCACGAACAGGGAAAGAGATGAAGCAGCAGGAACACTACTGGCTGAGCAGTGTTCCAGCGGGCCATCCGTTGACGTCGTAACAGCGTCTTTGCTAGTATCTGCACCGCTTGAGAGATCTATGTCAAAGCTGTCTGTCCAGGGGCACTTAACTCAGCGGTAGAGTGCTGTCTTCACACGGCAGAAGTCACAGGTTCGAATCCTGTAGTGCCCATTCCCGGTAATCTCACAATCGGCTTTCGCTCAGGTCGCCTTCGTCATCAACCAGGGCGGCCATTTTCATTTGGGACTTCAACTCAATTCCTCCAACTGTTGTGTCCGATTAATAGTGGGAAAATCAGAGAAAAGTTTCGCTGTATTTTTCTCTTTTTCAGCAAAATTTTTATCGGCGCATTATCAACACATGACTACCACTCAAATCATCGCGGCTTATCAACCTGCTTCAGTTCCCTGTGATCTGGATTTCGATGGCCCGTTCTGGAAATCGGCACAACGCCTGGAATTCAAATATAACTGGTGTGGCCTTCCTGCTCCGCCTGAATTGCACACTGTTGCAATGATTACCTGGAGCGATACCTGCCTTTTCGCTGGCTTTGAGTGTGCCTATGATGAACTGGATCTGGATGATGCGGAGGCCGAATCTTTTAATTGCGAGAAAGAACACTATGCACTCTGGGAACGCGATGTCTGTGAATTCTTTGTCCGCACTCACCTGAACTCTGATGCAAGGGCTTACAAAGAGTTCGAGGCTGCTCCGAATGGTCAGTGGTGTGATCTGAAAATTGACTGGGCAGGTAAAATAAGAGACTGGGAATGGCAAAGCGACATGCAGGTTTCACAGGTAGTTGATACTGCGAACAAAATATACAGGCTTACTATGGCCATACCTTTCAAGTCTCTTGAGGCAATGCCGGAACATGGAACCTGCTGGCAGGTGAATCTCTATCGGATCAGCCGATTAAAAGTACAAGGCGCGGCATCCTGAAGAGGCCGCGCAGTATTCACCGCGTCGGCATGA
>CAYWDW010000256.1:0-7220 GCA_964457105.1 uncultured Heliobacteriaceae bacterium | reverse complement strand
TTGACATCGCCTGCTGCGGCGTTTAGATTCACCGCATCTTTTTCCTGTTTTATTTTTACTGTTCACAACTCAGCATTTGATCAAGTCTCAGGTCGAACCGACTCAACAGAGGGAGCTATGGACATCTCTTCCCACGATGTTCTCCTGGTTGGTGGTGGCGGGGCGGGCTTGCGGGCGGCGATTGCCGTGGCGGAAGTCAATCCCGGACTCAATGTCGCGGTCGTCTCGAAGGTCTATCCGATGCGCAGCCATACGGTCTCAGCCGAAGGCGGCGCCGCCGGAGTGATCAAGCCGGGTGATTCGCTCGATGAGCATTGTTACGACACGATCTCCGGCGGCGACTGGATGAGCGATCAGGATGCGGTCGAAGCCTTCGTGCATGAAGCGCCGCAGGAACTGATGCAGCTTGAACACTGGGGCTGTCCCTGGAATCGGGAGCCGGACGGACACATCGCCGTGCGGCCTTTCGGCGGCATGAAAAAAGAACGCACGTGGTTTGCTGCCGACAAGACCGGCTTCCACATGCTGCACACGCTTTTCCAGACCTCACTCAAATACAACGCCATCTTCCGCTACGACGAATGGTTTGTGACAAAGCTGCTCGTGGATGACGGACAGGTGCGCGGCGTGGTCGCCATCGAACTGATGACCGGACGGATTCAGGCGATTCTCGCCAAAGCGGTCATCATCTGCACGGGCGGGTGCGGCAAGGTCTTTCCCTTCACGACCAATGCCAACATCAAATGCGGCGACGGCATGTCGCTCGCGTGGCGCGCCGGAGTGCCGCTCAAGGATATGGAGTTCATTCAGTATCACCCGACCGGACTCCCGTTCACCGGCATTCTGATTACCGAAGCGGCGCGGGCCGAAGGCGGCTGGATGCTGAATAAAGACGGCTACCGGTATTTGCAGGATTACGACCTCGGTCAGCCGACGCCGACGCCGGTGCTGCGTTCGATGGAGCTTGGACCGCGTGATCGTTTGTCGCAATGCTTCGTCAAGGAGTTTGAGCGAGGCCGGACGATTGACACGCCGTATGGTCACGTCGTGCATCTCGACATTCGGCATCTCGGTGAAAAGAAGATCAACGCGAAAATTCCCTTCGTGCGCGAACTGTGTCTGAAGTATCAGAACATTGATCCCGTCAAAGAGATGATTCCGGTCCGCCCGGTTGTGCATTACATGATGGGCGGCGTGCATACGGACATTCACGCGGCGACGCCGATTAAAGGCCTGTTTGCGGCGGGCGAAGCGGCCTGCGTGAGCATCAACGGCGCGAACCGGCTCGGCTCGAATTCGCTGACTGAATGCCTGGTCTTCGGCGCGCGCGCGGGCCGCAATGCCGCCATCTTCGCTGTTGAGCAGAAGGCTGGCAGCACCGCGCCCGTCATCGCGCAGGCGCTGGACGAAAAGCGCCGGATTGAAAGCGGGTTTCTGCACAAGGCCGGAGGCCGCGAACGCATCGCGACCATCCGCGAAGAGATGCAGCAGGCAATGGAAGCGGGCGCGGGCATTTATCGCACGCACGAAAGCGTGGCCGCCGCGGCAGCGACCATCAGCCGCCTGCAGGAACGCTTCGCTGACATTGCCATCACCGACCACAGCCGCACTTTCAATACTGAACTGACCGCCGCGCTCGAACTGGCCTACATGCTCGACGTGGCCGAAGCGATCATTCAGTGCGCGCTGCAGCGGCAGGAATCACGCGGCTCGCATCAGCGCAGCGATTTCCCGCAGCGCGACGATCAGCATTACCTCGCGCATTCGCTGGTTTATCGTAATGACGACGGCACCACGCGGGTTGAGTATCTGCCCGTGACGATCACCCGCTGGCCGCCCGGTGAACGGGTTTACGGAAGGTAATGAGGCTGGAATGAAACTTCGCTGCTATATTGATCCGGCGACAGGTCAGCCGCATATCTATAACCATGAAGTTGACGAAAGCGAGACAGAACAGGTTTCCACAAGGCTGGGATGAAGAGCGAGTCCGCAGGATTCTGACCCACTATGAAACACAGACTGAAGAAGAAGCTGTAGCTGAAGACGAAGCGGCTTTTGAAAGTCAGAGCGAAACAGTCATGGAGATCCCTTACGATCTGGTGCCGATTGTTCGTGAACTGATTGCCAGAGATCAGGCATAAAAGCGATTGCCTGCGATCCACCCGCAGCCAAGCCGCAGCAGTCGCTGGTGAGTGGAAAGTGAGGACTGATGGCCGATAAAATCACGATGGAAGTTGCACGCTACCGCCCCGAAGAAGAAACAGCACCGATATTCCAAAACTACGAGGTCCCTTTCACCAAAGACTGGGTAGTGCTTGATGCCCTCAATTACATCAAGGACCGGATTGACGGGTCGCTGTCGTATCGCTGGTCGTGCCGCATGGGCGTGTGCGGAAGCTGCGGGATGATGGTCAATGGCGAGCCGAAGCTGACCTGTGCGACGTTTTTATCTGATTACCGGCCCGGCCCGGTGCGTGTCGAACCGCTGCGTTTCTTTCCGGTCGTGCGCGATCTGGTGGTCGAAATTTCGGATTTCCTGGCCAAACTCGGCAGCGTCAGTCCCTGGCTGGTGCGCGACGCTGAGAAGCCGCTTTCGGAAGGCGAATATTTGCAGACGCCGGAGCAGCTTGATGAATACAAGCAGTTCAGCATGTGCATCAACTGCATGCTCTGTTATGCGGCGTGCCCGGTGTACGGCCTCGATCAGCATGTCGTCGGCCCGGCGGCGCTCGCCCTGGCGCAACGCTACAACATGGACAACCGCGATCAGGGGACGGAACGACGGCTCGACCTGCTTTCGCAGCACGAAGGCATCTGGGGCTGCACGTTCGTCGGCGAATGCTCGAAGGTCTGCCCGAAGAAGGTGGACCCGGCAGGTGCCATTCAGCAGTACAAAATCACGGCGACGCTGGAGTGGTACAAATCAATGCTGATGCCCTGGGGCAAAAAAGACTGACCGGAGTTCGACCAACTGAACAGTTTGTCAGGCCTGGCTGGAGGATCAGTAATGAGTCTTTACACTGAATATCATCCGAGGTGGTATCGGCAGCGCGTTTCGACGTGGTGGTGGATGGCGAAGCCGAGCTATCTGAAATTCATCGTGCGTGAACTGACAAGCCTGGCGGTGGCGTGGACGGTGGTGCTGATGTTGCTGCTGCTTGACTGCCTGCGCGCAGGCGAGGGCAGTTACCGCGAATTTCTCGAACTGCTGCGCGCGCCCTGGCTGATTGCAGTCAATCTGCTGGCGCTGGTGCTGACGCTGTTTCATTCGGTGACGTGGTTCAACCTGGCGCCGAAGGCGCTGGCGGTGCGCGTGGGCGGCAAACGTGTTCCCGCCTGGATGATTGCGCTGCCGCATTTTCTGGCGTGGCTGATCGCCTCAGCCGTCATGGCCTGGCTCATTCTGAGGAGGTAGCGGGATGAAGGTCAAAAGATCGAATGAACCGTTTGTCTGGTCGCTGTTCAGTGCGGGCGGGATGGTTGCGGCAATGCTGATTCCGGTGCTGCTGCTGCTGTTCGGGGTGGCCATTCCGCTGGGCTGGGTTGAGGCGCCGGGTTATCAGGGCCTGCTTGAGCTGTTCAGAAATCCGATCATCAGGCTCGGATTGTTTGTGATCTGTTCGCTGCCGCTGTTTCACTGGGCGCACCGGTTCCGCTTCACGCTTTATGACGGGTTGCAGATCAAGCATCTCAACGAACTGATCTTCACCTTCTGTTATGGCGGCGCGATTGTCGGGACGCTGGTGGCTGCATATTTACTGCTGACTCTGTAGAGGTGCCGGATGTTTGAACTCAAGAAGATTTCCAGAGAAGCCATTCCGCAGGCGCTTGAGCGGGCCGAACGTTATCGCCTGCTCAACGATCCGGGCGAAGCTGAAAGCATCTGTCTGGACGTGCTGGCGGTTGAGCCTGAAAACCAGCAGGCGCTGGTGACGATGCTGCTGGCGATCACGGACCGCTATGGCCGGGGCTATTCCGTCAGTGAAAACCGCGCGCGCGACATCCTGCCGCGCCTCGCCAGCGAATATCAGCGCGCCTATTATGCCGGCATCATCTGTGAGCGGCGGGCCAAGGCGCTGCTGCATTCGGGCGTGCCGGGCGGCGCACACGAAGCCTATGAATGGCTGCGTGAAGCGATGGACTGTTATGAAAAGGCCGAAGCCCTGCGCCCGTCGGGCAACGATGCCGCCGTGCTGCGCTGGAACACCTGCGCGCGCATGATCATGCGCAACAACCTGTCGCCCAGACCCAGAGACACCGCGTCAGATTTCGGTGAATAAGCCGACAGCACAAACCATCGCAGACACGAAATGCGACGGATCAAAACTGATTCAGCTCAGTTTTGTTTCGTCGCATTTCGTGTCTGCGGTGATTTGTCGGGTCCTGCTCAGGCGGTGCGGTCAGGCACGGCGGCAGCGGCGTGTGGCGTTCTGAGCCGCAGGTGCAGGGCAATTAACATCAGGCTGGTGACGAGTGAAACCATCAGTCCGCTGCGCAGGCTGCCGAGCGAGGTTGAAATCAGGCCGATCAGCCAGGGCAGCAGGGCGCTGCTGAGGCTGCTGAGCGCAAAGATCAGGCTCACCATTGAAGCCGCCGCCGCGCCAAAATATTTTGGCAGCAGCGCAATCATCGTCGGAAAGATGCAGGACAGACCCGCCCCGGCCATTGCCACTCCGGTCAGCAAGCCGGTCAGCCCCGAAGTCACGAGCAGCAGCATAATGCCCGCCAGGCTCAGCAGCAGCCCGCCGAACATCAGCCTTTCTTCAGTCGTGCGGCGCAATGCCAGCGGCACCGTCAGACGACCGAGCAGCAGCGTGGCCCAGAACACCGAAGGCGTCAGCGCCGCGATTGAACCGGGCGCGTCGCCAAGCCGCAGGGCATAGGCCGCAGACCAGCCGGCCAGCGATGATTCAGTCCCGGCGTAGAAAAAAACAAACAACCCGACCAGCGGCAGCAGCGGTTGTCGCCAGGGCCGAAGCGCCGTCGGCTGGTTTTCAATGGCGGCGTGAGGGCCTGGCACCGCATCGAGCGGGTGCGCCAGCCACAACAGCGCCGAAGTCACGAGCAGCAGCACGGCCAGAAATGAAAGCCCGGTCTGATAAGCGGTCAGTGACACGAGCAGCGGACTGGTCATTGCGCCCAGGCTCCAGAAAAAATTCAGCACATTGAGCGCCGCTGCCCGTCGCGTCCGGCTCGTTTCAGAAATCAGCAGGTTGCTGGTCGGCGTCGTCAGCCCCAGCCCGATGCCTGAACACAGGACGGCAAGCAGACAGACGCGCCACGTCCCGAAAATCAGCCCCGCCATGCCCGCCGTTATCAGCGCGTAACCGACCGCGAGGCAGCGCCTGAACCCAAGCCAGGCGACGACGCGACCCGACAAAGTGGTGGTCGGCAGCGAACCGGCAGCCTGCATGATGAACAGCCATCCGGCGTCGGCATCTCGCAACTGCCAGCGGGCCGCGAGCAGCGGAATCAGCGGCCCGGCCAGCGTCGTCACCATGCCATTGGACAGAAAACCCGCCTGCACCAGCGCGCGGGCCGACGCAGGCAGTTCAGGCGATGACGACAGCCGGGTTGCGGTGTTCATAACACAACCGGGACAGGATGAACGGCGTGAGTTCTGACAGGTGCCGATGACTGACGAACGATCAGTTCAGGCTCGACGATCAGCAGTTCAGGGAAGGGCGCGTCAGTACCGCCCGCCAGGCGTTGCAGCACGGTTTCAGCCGCGAGTCGGCCCATTTCACGCAGCGGCTGCCGCACGGTCGTGAGCGCCGGGTTATGAAATGACGCGCTGTGAACATCATCGAACCCGATGACTGACACATCTTCCGGCACGCGCAGGCCCGCTTCGCACAGGGCGCGAATCGCGCCGATGGCTGAAATATCGTTGAAGGCAAACAGCGCCGTGAACGGTTCACGCGTGGCCAGCAGCTTGCGCGTCGCGTGATAGCCTGTTTCGGGCGACGGCGAATCGCCTTCAAGCTGCACGACCAGGTTCGGCTGAATCGGCAGGCTCAGCCGTCTGGCCGTGCGCTCAATCGCCTGCCAGCGAATATGCGTGTCGGAACTGAAATCCTGGCCATTGATGACGGCGATGCGTTCGTGGCCGAGGCCTGCCAGATATGCCAGCGCCAGATGCGCGGCGCGTTCGTGATTGAGGACGATGTTGGTGACGCCGGGCACATCCTTATGCCCTGACACCGCGGCGACCGGAATGCCGAGATGCTGATGATACGGCGTGTCAACGGCAATCAGCCCTTCGACACAGCGTTCAAGCAGCATTTGCGGATAGCGTTCGAGCAGGTCGCGGCGATGACGATGACTCGCGACAAAATAGAAAAACCCTTCCTGCAACAGATAATCCTCAATGCCATTGAGCACCATTGCAGAATAACCATCGCTCAGTTCCGGCACCAGCACGCCGAGCGTAAAGCTGCGCTGCGCCCGCAGCGAACGCGCCAGGAAATGCGGGCGATAATTGAACTCGCGCGCGGCGGCAAAGATGCGCTGCTGCGTTTCGGGCGGAATCGTGCGGGCGAGCGGCGAATCATTGAGGACGAGCGAAAGCGTGGTTGGTGACAGGCTCAGGTGCGCCGCCAGTTGTTTGAGACTGACGGGACGCGCGTTCGTCTGATCATTCGCTTCAGCGCGAGGACGGTTGTCATGCTGGCGTGGCATCGGGCGTCATAGTCGCATGTCAAATGGTGCAACGCAAGGTTCGCAGGCCGCGTCGCGCGCGGGCCGCTTGACGCCTCCTGAGGCCGGATGGTATAACGCGCATCAGCTACTAAATCGTTTTAGTAAATAACCGCCAGTCACCACAGCAACTGGCGAATGCACAGGCGCCCGCAGGCTTTCTGGCGGCGACGCAGAGCTGGGATTTTGTAATCAGGAAACAAACCGCCGACGCGGAAGATCCACATTTCACCTTTCACTCAACCGACAAGACTCGTCCAGCAACGGAGGATTTCGTCATGCGTTTGCTACTTCCAGCTTTTCCACGCGCGGCGCTGTGCGCCATTTTTCTGCTCCTGCTCACAGTCTCAGCCGCAGCACAATTCAGGGCCGGGATTCAGGGCACCATCACCGACGCGGCAGGCGCGGTCGTGCCCGGTGCGACGATCACGGTCACGAGCATCGAAACCGGCAAGGCCAGCAGGACCGTTTCGAGTGCGGATGGCTTTTATCGCTTCTCCGGCCTGCCGCCAGGCAAATAC
>CAYWDW010000255.1:0-7248 GCA_964457105.1 uncultured Heliobacteriaceae bacterium | reverse complement strand
CGTTTTCAGAAGCCTTCGTTTTTCTGACGCTGATGTTGTGCGGCGCGAGCGCCGCGCCGCTGGTGGCCGCAGTGGCCGCGACCGGTGAACATTACCGGCAGGCGAAACGGCGACTGGCGCTGGCCGGGAATGTGGCCAGCGTCTGCGTCTCGTTTTATGCCGCGACCTGGCTGGCAAATCTGTTGTGCGGCGACCTGCGCCTGTTGTCGCAGCAGAAGGCGACGTGGTTGCTGTTCGCGCTGGCGCTGGCGCTGCTGGCCGTTTTGCAGGCGCTGCTCAGTTCGCTGCTGATGCTGGCGGCGGTGGTGCTGAAAACTGGAAAAGCGGACTGGCGGGCCACTGCCGAAAGCGGCTTGCGCGCGCTGGCCTTCAACTGTTCCGGCGCGATGACGGCGGCGGCGGCGGCGTGGCTGGTGGCGGAGTCTGGTTTTGCGGCGGCGGTCTTTATTTTTCCGGCGCTGCTGGTCAATTACCTGGTTTATCGCCCGCACCTGCAGACCGCGCAGCGGCAGGCGACGGAATTGCAGCGCAGTACGGCGCACTTTCGCAGCATCTTTGAGCATGCCGTCACCGGCATGGCGCTCGCTGATCTGAAGGGCCGCTGGTTGCAGGTCAATCAGCCGTTGTGCCGCATGCTCGGTTATTCAGCTCAGGAACTGCTGGCGCTGAATTTTCAAAGTGTCACTTGTCAGGAAGACCTGCCCGCCGTGATGCAGCAGATGAAGCTGCTGTTTGAAGGCCGCACGGCAGCCGTGCAGATGAAAAAGCGCCTGATGCACAAGCTGGGCTATCAGGTCTGGGCGCACTGGAGCGTGTCGCTGGTGCGCGATGCCGAACGGCAAGCGGCGCGGCTGATCGTGCAGCTTCAGGATCTGACCGAGCATCAGCGCGACAAGGGGCAACTGCTGCACGATTCATTTCACGACACGCTGACGGGCCTGCCCAACCGCGCCCTGTTTGTGCAGCATTTGAAAATGGCCATCGAACGCGCCGGGCAGGATGAAATCAGCCCGTTTGCCGTGCTGATGCTCGACCCTGACCGCTTCAAGCTGATTACTGAAAGCCTGGGCCATCAGATCGGCGATCAGTTTCTGACGGGGCTGGCGCGCCGCCTGGAAAAATGTCTGCAACCTGGCGAGTACGTGGCGCGGCCTGGCGGCAGCACTTTCGCGCTGCTCGTCAACAACGCGCACGACATCAGCGAAGCGACTGAAATGGCCGAACGCATTCGTCGCGTGCTGACTCAGCCGTTCAGGCTGAACGGGCAGGAAATCTTTACCACCGTCAGCATCGGCATTGCGCACAGCGCGCTCGGTTATCAGCAGCCCGACGACATGCTGCGCGATGCTGAAACCGCCCTGTCGCGCGCCAAAGCGCGTGGCGCGTCACAGCACGAAGTCTTTGAGAAAGAGATGCACGCCAAAACGCGCGACCTGCTGAAGCTGGAAAGCGACCTGCGCCGCGCCGTCGAACGCGAAGAGTTCATCGTGCATTACCAGCCGATTGTGACGCTCGAAACCGGCGCACTGGCCGGCTTTGAGGCGCTCGTCCGGTGGCAGCATCCCGAACAGGGGATGATCTCGCCGGCGGTGTTCATTCCGGCGGCTGAAGAGACCGGCCTGATTGTGGAGATCGGTTTTCAGGTGCTGCGCGAAGCCTGCCGCCAGACCCGCGAATGGCGCAATATGTATCCGGCCAGCTTCCCGCTCAAAATGAGCGTCAACCTGTCAGGCAAACAGTTTCTGCATCCTGATCTGATCGGACAGATTGAACGCACGCTGCGCGACACGCGACTTGATCCGCATTACCTGAAGCTCGAAATTACCGAAAGCGTGGTGATGGACAACGTCGAAGTCGCCATTGACATGCTCAAGCGCATTCGCAAGCTCGGCATTGATCTGAGCATTGATGATTTCGGCACCGGCTATTCATCGCTCAGCTACCTGCATCGCTTCCCGCTCAGCACGCTCAAGGTGGATCGTTCATTCGTCATGCGCATGAATCAGAACAGCGAGAACAAAGAGATCGTACGCACCATTGTCACCCTGGCGAAGACCCTGAAGATGGACGTGATTGCTGAAGGCGTGGAGACCGAAGATCAGGCGTTGCAACTGCTCGGACTGAGCGCGAAATATGGCCAGGGTTATTACTTTTCCAGACCCGTTGCCGCCCAGGCCGCAGGCGAGCTGCTCAAAAATCACAAACAATGGCCGCTCGGCATCCCGGTCAGCGTGCTGGAAGGCCCGCCGGCATTGCCCGCCACGCTGAGCAGCACCGCTGCTCACCCCTGAAGAAAGATAATGTGCGTCGGAATTCGGAATTCGGAAGTCGGAATTCGGAATTCGGAATTCGGAATTCGGAATTCGGAATTCGGAATTCGGAATTCGGTAGTCGGTAGTCGGAATGAAGAGAGGCTGTAGTCTCGCTGCTTCCTGCCATCTGCCATCTGCCATCTGCCATCTGCCATCTCGCTTTCAGCTTCCGACTACCGAATTCCGACTACCGAATTCCGAATTCCGACTTCCGCGCTGGCGCGTTCGGCGTTGACGGCGGCGCCGATGATGGCGGTGGCGTCGCTGGTGGCGATGACTTCGACCTGGCTCCCTTGCAGCGGACTCATTTTGACCATCTGATAAAGGTCATGGCCAAGCGTGCCCGTTTGCACAAAGCGCGCGTTCAGGCCTGAGACATAAAACTTGCCCGGCCCGTCAAGGTGAATGCTGGTCGCTGTGGCCGCAGCGAGGGCGCGATGCCACAACTCAACGAAATCGGCGCAGCGTTTATCGCCGCGCTGTGCCTGCTCAAAAACTTCTTCGGGTTCCAGATCAAGAAAGCGCAACCGCATGGCGCGATGGCCCATGATGCCTTCAAGATGGCCGCTGCCGCCGCAGGCGCAGAACCGCTCCTTCGGGTCCAGCGTGACCACCATGTGCCCGCCTTCCCATACGCCATCGCCCTGCGGATAGCGTCCGAAACCGATGCCGTAACCAAGCCACCAGACGCGCACGACGCGATCAAGCTGCCCGTGCGTGGCGGCAATGCCGGCGGCCATCGCGTCAGCATCGTTGAAGATGTGAACCGGAACCGTGAGGCCGCGCTGACTGAGCAGGTCGCTGAGCGTGCGCGCCAGGTTCTGCCCTTTGGTTTGTGGCAGGTTGGGTGAATCTTCGATGACGCCGTCGCGCACAATGCCGGGCACGCCGACGCCGATGGCGCTGATGTCGCGGCCTGCGCGCGCGGCTTCGATCTGCTCAATCAGCCTGAGCGCAATCTGCTCGGCAGGCAGTTCAATCAGCAGCCCGGTTTCAGTTTCAGTTTCAGGAAAGATGCACACGGGGCCGGTCAGCTGATGATCTTCGACCAGCCCGACGGCAATGTGTTCTGCCATCATGACGCCGATTGATGGTCGCATGGCGGGTTGTCCTTGTGGTTCAGACCACAGCCGCGGAGTTGAGCCGTCCGGTCAGCCGGGTCAGTTTATTGAGTCCGTTGAAGGCTGCGGTTTTGTAACATTCAGCCAGCGTCGGGTAATTGAAAACCGTGTTGACGAAGTAATCAATCTTTCCTTTAAGGGTCAGCACCACCTGGCCGATGTGCAGCAGTTCCGACGCGCCTTCACCGATGATGTGCACGCCAAGCAGGTCGCGGGTTTCGCGGTGAAAGATCAGCTTCAATCTGCCGGTCGTGTCGCCGCGAATTGCCCCGCGCGCTATTTCGCGGTAATAGGCCACGCCGACTTCGTAAGGCACATCCTCGTCGGTCAGTTGTTCTTCGGTTTTTCCGACGAAGGAAATTTCGGGAATCGTGTAAATGCCGTAAGGATAGTTGGCCGGATCGCTTTGCAGCGAAATGCCGAAGGCATGACCGGCAGCGATGCGTCCCTGCTCCATCGAAACTGACGCGAGTTGCGGAAAGCCGATCACGTCGCCGACCGCAAAGATGTGCGGCTGCTGTGTCCGGTATTCGCTGTCAACGGCAATGCGCCCGCGCTCATCGGCTTCAAGACCGGCGGCTTCAAGGTGCAGCCCGTTGGCATTGCCCTGGCGACCGACGGCATAAAGCAGCGCATCGCCGGAAATCTTCTTGCGGCTTTCAAGGTTGGCGATCACCGTGCCGTCCGAAGCCTCTTCGACGCTTTCGACCATTTCGCCGAGCCGCATCGTGACGCGATTGTCGCGCAGGTGATAGGACAGCGCCTCGACCATTTCGGCATCGGCAAAACCGAGCAGCCGCGCCTGTTTTTCAATCAGAATCACCCGCACGCCGAGCGCGGCAAACATCGAAGCGTACTCAACGCCGATCACGCCGCCGCCCACGACCATCAGCGTTCGTGGCACATCGGGCAGCGAAAAAATCTGATCGCTGTTGATGATCGTGCGATTGTTGATCGGCACCTTCGATGATTCAGCCGGGCGCGTGCCGACCGCGATGATGACCGCCTCGGCTTCGTATTCTGACACGCCGCGCGAATTTTCAACGCGCAGGTGATGCGGATCGAGAAAGATGGCCGCGCCGAAAATCAGATCAATGCCGTTGCGCGTCAACTGTGCCTGCACCACATCGGTTTCAGTCTTGATGACGTGCTGCACCCGAAAGGATAAATCACCGACTGAAATCTTTTCCTTCACGCGGTAATTCATCCCGTAAATGTTCTGATACTGATAGCCCGACAAATGCAGCACGGCCTCGCGCATCGTCTTGCTTGGAATAGTGCCGGAACTGATGCACGCGCCGCCGACGACTTCGCGCTTTTCAATCAGCGCGACACGTTTGCCGAGCTTGGCACCCTGAATGGCCGCGCGCTGACCTGCCGGGCCGGAACCGATAACAATCAGATCGTATTTCTGCATTGTGACTTCAACGCGCCGGGTGAACCGGTCGCGCTCCCGTTTGATAACCTGCGGGGCTGTCGGCAGGAAACCACCACGGCTTCCTGCGCCAGACTTTTGCTGCCGGATAAGAGCCTCAGCCGTGCGGCTGTCGGCCAGGGGGCGGCGATCTGCTGATGGCGGGACTGATTATTGACGAGACCGGGGCAATGTCAATGTTCCGCTCAACCCGGAACCGCCGGAACTGCCGCTGAGCATATCGGCAGAATCCGCGCATCAAGCACGCTCTGAAAATTTCTGCTGCCGCTTGCATCGGCTTAGTGTCTTCTGTACACTATGGCCTGCATAGTGTACAGAAGACACTAAGTCTGAATTGATTCAGGGAGGGCAGTTGCATGGACCGCACGATAGAGACGATGGAAGCAGATCAGCACACGATGATTCCCGCGCGGCGGCGCGAGCAGGCGAGGCCGCTGGAAGCTTACCTTAATCTTGATGAGCGGGAACTTGATGACCGCATCGAAGCGGCGCGCCGGACGCTCGGCGAGCGACTGGTGATTCTCGGTCATCATTACCAGCGCAGTGATGTCATCTGTCACGCCGATTTTGAAGGCGATTCATTCAAGCTTGCGCAGCAGGCAGCTTCGCGTCCGAAGGCCGATGACATCGTTTTTTGCGGCGTTCATTTTATGGCCGAATCGGCTGACATTCTGAGCGCGCCGCATCAGCGGGTGATTCTGCCCGACCTGGCCGCTGGCTGTTCGATGGCCGATATGGCGCAGCTCGAACAGGTCGAAACGGCGTGGGAGCAGCTCCGCGACCTCGGCCTCGATTCGCTGATGCCGATCACTTACATGAACTCGGCGGCGAATATCAAAGCTTTCTGCGGACGTCATGGCGGCGCGGTCTGCACTTCGTCAAACGCGGTGACGCTGTTTCGCTGGGCGCTCGAACAGCGCGAAAAACTTTTCTTCTTCCCCGATGAACACCTGGGGCGCAATACGGGCGTCAAATTCGACATTCCGCTCGACCGGATGGCCGTATGGGATCCGCGCCTGGAACTCGGCGGCAACACGCCCGAAAAACTGAAGGCCGCAAAGCTGATTTTGTGGAAAGGCTTCTGCTCGGTGCATGGGCGCTTTCTGCCGCGCCACATTGACGACAGAAGAAAGGAACATCCGGGCATCAACATTCTGGTGCATCCCGAATGTCGTTACGAAGTCGTCAGCCAGGCCGATTATCACGGCTCGACTGAATACATCATCAAAACGATCAGCGAAGCCCCGGCAGGCAGCAAATGGGCGGTTGGCACGGAACTGAATCTGGTTGACCGCCTGGCGCAGCGCCACCCGGACAAATTCGTGACGCTGCTGGCGCCTGATTTGTGCATGTGCGCGACGATGTTTCGCATCGCGCCTGAAAACCTGCTGTGGTCGCTGGAAAACCTGGTTGATGGTCACGTGGTCAATCGCGTCACGGTTGACGATGAAACCGCCTGCTGGGCGCGCGTGGCGCTGGATCGCATGCTGGCGAACAAGTAAGATTCACACGCGCAAAGAAACTGAATCACAAGAACCCGAACTTCCTGCCCCGGAACGGTCGTGCTGGCCGTCATCTGCGGGCAGGATTATTTTTTATGGATCACCCGACTGTCTGTTTTTTCTATCTCGTCCCTTCCGACCTGCCGCCGCGCGATGAATACCTCGCGGCGATCAGAAACGCCGCGCTTGATGTGCAGCGGTGGTACTGGGAGCAGCTTCAGGATGGCACCACGTTCCGGCTGGCGAATCCGGTGGTGCAGGTTTTGCAGACGGCGCAGCCTGAGTGGTGGTACGCGCAGCATCAGGCTGGCGACAATCAGGCCGTCTGGTTCTGGCTCAATACGCTCAATGATGGTTACGCGGCGAGCAACGTGAATCCGAACGATCAGACCATCGCTTCGGTCTTTTACATTGACGCCGCGCATGCGCCTGGACAGATTGGCGGCGCGGGCCTGCAGGGGCGCGCCGTGCTGCATCGCGGCGACCTGCTCGGTCTGACAGGACAGGGCGACCGGGGCATCTGCCGCTGGGTCGGTGGCCTGGCGCACGAACTTGGCCACGTCTTCGGACTGGACCATCCGCCCAATTGTCAGAATCATCAGGCCAGGGACTGGGAATATCCGTGTCAGTCGCTGATGTATCTGGGCTATCAGAATTATCCGCGCACTTACCTGCTTGAAAACGATCTGGCGAGGTTGCGACAGCACAACTTTTTCGGTCAGCTCACGCCCGACCGGACCGGCGGCATTTGCACCGGCACCGGCACGCGGGCAGGCGGCTCAGGCGGGCGCTCAGGTTCAGGCCGCAGAGTCAGCGGTTAGGCCTTTCGGCTGCGCCAGAGAAATTCGATAAAGAGCGCCGCAAAGATCAGTTCAATC
>CAYWDW010000254.1:0-7306 GCA_964457105.1 uncultured Heliobacteriaceae bacterium | reverse complement strand
CTCAGGTCGCTTGACCAGGCGCTCGACAACCTGCACACGATGCTCGAACGAATGGATCAGCTCTTCACGATGCGCGTCACCGTTGGCAAACTCGGTCGCAGTTCGATCCGGTATGATTACCTGTTTTTTACCGAAGATGATTTCACCGAACCGGCAGCCACAGGCTCAATGACCGTCGTCGCCATCAGAGACGGCAGGCCCGCTGAACTTCCGGCTGAACTGCGGGCGGCGCTGTCTGACTGAACCTCAACCCGCCGCGCGCGGTGAGAAAGAGACGCACCTGATGACCGACCCGAAAGACAGATTTTCCAGTCGCGTCGAAAATTACGTCAGCTACCGGCCCGGCTATCCGCCCGGCGTTATTGCCACGCTCCGGGCCGAATGCGGGCTGAAGCCGGATTCAATCATTGCTGACATCGGCTCCGGCACAGGGTTGCTGACGGAAATGTTTTTGCGCGCCGGTCATCAGGTCTTCGGCATTGAACCCAACCGCGAAATGCGCGAAGCCGGCGAACGGCGGTTGTCGGCTGATGCCGGATTCACAAGCCTGGCGGCTGAGGCTGAACACACCATGCTGCCCGATCAGAGCGTTGATTTCATCACGGCGGGACAGGCCTTTCACTGGTTCGACCGCGCGCGCGCCAGGACCGAATTTGCGCGCATTCTCAAACCAGGCGGCTGGGTGGCGCTGGTCTGGAATGAGCGGCTGGTGTCGGTCACGCCGTTTCTGGCTGATTACGAAAAGTGGCTGAAAACCTGGGCAACCGATTACGCGCAGGTGGATCATCGGCAGATTGATGCGCGCGTGCTGGCCGATTTTTTTGCGCCGCACGGTTGCAGGATGAAATCGTTTCCCAATCGCCAGGTCTTTGACGAAGCCGGCGTGCAGGGCCGGGCGCTGTCGTCGTCGTATGTGCCCGAGGCTGACCATCCGCGCTTTGCTGAGATGCTGGACGAACTCACGCAAATTTATCAGCGTCACGCCGCCGCAGGCGAGGTCAGCTTTGAATATGAAACGCGCCTGTTTTACGGGCAGTTATAGCGGTTTGCGCTGTCGGGGGAAGTCGGAATTCGGTAGTCGGAAGGAAGAGCAGCCGCAGTCTCGCAGCTTCCGGTCATCTGTCATCTGTCATCTGTCACCTTGTTTTCAGCTTCCGACTTCCGACTTCCTCTGCTCGCACTCGCGTGAAACTCACTATCAGACAAAAGGCGGACGATGAAAGTTAAGAGGCTTTGCTCGATGCTGACGCTGACGGTCGGATTGCTGACGGGCGGTTATTTGATCTTTCTGCCTGCGGCTGCTGGCCGTGCCCAGGCACGACCGCAGGCCGGCGATCCGGTGGCGCGTTTGCAGCAGCGCCTTGAGCGCGGCGAAGTCAGGCTTGATTACGCGGCTCCGGGCGGCTGGCTGCAATCGGTGCTGAAGCATCTGGGCGTGCCGGTGTCGTCGCAGGGGCTGGTCTTTTCAAAAACGAGCCTGCAGTCAAATCACATTTCGCCCGCCAATCCGCGCGCCATTTACTTCAACGATGAAGTCTATGTCGGCTGGATTCGCGGCGCTGAACTGCTCGAAATCTCGGCGGTTGATCCTGACCTCGGCGGCATTTTTTATACGCTGGAGCAGCGGCCCGGCGCTCAGCCGAAATTCGTGCGCAACGAAAGCTGCATGCGGTGTCACGGCACCGGGAATACAAAATTCGTGCCCGGTCACCTGATGCGTTCGGTTTATGCCGGGACGGACGGATTCATCAATCCTGAAACCAATTCCTTTGTGACCGATCACGCTTCGCCGTTCAGCGACCGCTTTGGCGGCTGGTATGTCACCGGGCAGCGCGGGCCGCTGCAACACCTGGGCAATACGTTTTTCAGCGGCGAAGTCAGCGCGGGAGAGTTCACCGGCAACCTCACGAGCCTGGCGCAGACAGCCGACCTCAGCGGTTACGCTTCGCCGCACAGCGACATTGTGGCGCTGATGGTGCTGGCGCATCAGACGCAGATGCAGAATATGCTGGTGTGGCTGGGCTATGAAACGCGCATGGCTTTGCACGAACAGGCTGAGCCGGGCAAGGCAACTCGCCGCGGCGCAGGCGAACTGCCCGTCAGCAACAGGCGGCGCATCGAATACGCCGCAGACGAAACGCTGAAGTATCTGCTGTTCGCTGATGAAGCCGGACTGCCGTCAGCCGTGGCGGGCACTTCGGGTTTTGCAACGGAATTTGCCTCAGCCGGGCCGTTCGATAAACAGGGCCGTTCGCTGCGGCAGTTTGATCTTGCGCGGCGGCTCTTTCGTTACCCGTGCAGTTACCTGATCTACAGCGAAGCCTTTGACCGCATTCCGCAACCGGCGCTTGATTATCTCTATCGCCGGTTGTGGCTGGTGCTGACGAATCAGACGCAGGCAAAGGAATTTGCTTCGCTCAGCGCTGCCGACCGCCGCGCCATTCTTGAAATTCTGCTCGCCACGAAAAAGAACCTGCCTGCTTACTTCCGCGCTCAGATCAGTTCGGGCAGTTGATCGAGTCGCACAATGCGCCGCGTGCCGTGCGGCGGCGCGCCGCTGTCAGCCGGATCAAACCAGACCGCCTGCAATCCGGCGCTGAGCGCGCCCTGCACGTCATCGCGCCAACTGTCGCCAGTGTGCAGCGCCTGCGACGGAGCCACCGCAAAAGCCTCAACCGCCGCCTGAAAAATCAGCGGGTCAGGTTTGGCCGCGCCGGTGCGGCTCGACAGATGAACGGCGGCAAAGTAACGGTCAATTTCAAGCACACGCAGCACATCATCCAGCCGCGAATCAAAATTCGAGATGATGCCCAACCGCAGCCCACGCGCGGTCAGGGCTTCCAGCACCGGCACGGTTTCAGCAAACAGCCGCCACGCTTCGCGGCTTCTGAAAAATTCATACAGGTCAGCAAAGAACTGATCGAAGCCTGGCCGTGACGATTCGTCAGCAAACACGCGCTGCACCAGGGCGCGCCACCATTCACGTTCCAGCCTGTGCAATTGCGGCTGAGGCGTGCCGCGTGGAAAAGCGAGCGGCGGTTGCTGACGAAACTCACGAATGAAGCGCTGCTGAATCTGCGGCGGATCAGCTTCAATGCCGTAACGCCGCGCCGCACGGCCATAAATTTCACCGACGCTGCCGCGCGTTTCAAACAACGTGCCGCCCGCATCAAAAAAGACTGCCTGAATGCCTTGCCCGTTCATCACGCCACCCGGTTCACCAGCGTGCCAATCTGATCAATCGTGATGCTGATCTCGTCGCCGTGCCCCAGCGTGAATTCATCCGGCGGCACAATGCCGGTGCCGGTCAGCAGAAAGCAGCCCTGCGGAAAGCTGTTGTCGCGGAACAGATAGTCAACCAGTTCCGGCGGCTGGCGTTTGAGAGCCGATAATTCAGTCGTCCCGGCAAAGACCGTCCTTTCGTCGCGCCTGATTTCAAGCCTGATGGCCGTCGCCTCAGGCAGCGGGTCATCGCTGAGCAGCACGCCCGGCCCCAGCCCGCAACTGTGCAGGTAAACTTTGGCCTGCGGCAGATAGAGCGGATTTTCGCCTTCGATGTCGCGCGAACTCATGTCATTGCCTACCGTGTAGCCGATGATCTTTCCCGCCGCATTGACGGCCAGCGCCAGTTCCGGTTCCGGCACGTTCCATTTTGAATCGTGGCGGATGCGCACCGGCTGCTGATGCCCGGCGACGCGGTGCGGCGTCGCCTTGAAAAACAGCTCAGGCCGCGCGGCGCTGTAAACGCGGTCATAAAAGCTGCCGCCGCCCGCCTCCTTCGCTTCTTCCATGCGCGCCGTGCGGCTGCGGTAATAAGTCACGCCGGCGGCCCACACTTCCTGACTGCCAATCGGCGCGAGCAGTTCAGCCTCGCGCGGAAACGCCGACAGCGACACCAGCCGCCGCGTGCGACTGACGAGCGATTGCAGCAGCTCAGGCTGATTGAAAAGCTGATCCCAGTCATCTGCCGGAAGCTGAAAAAAACTGGCGCGGTCTTCAATCACCACGCCCTGTCTGGTGCGATAAAGTTTCATAAGTAGTTTGTTGCTGGTGGTCAGTGGTCAGTGGTTAGTGGTCAGTGGTCAGTGATTAGTGGTTAGTGGTTAGTGGTCAGTGAAGAATGAAGAGAGTGAGTAGCCAGCGACTCTTTTTCTTTTCGCTAACCACTGACCACTAACCACCAGCCACTGACCACTAACCACTGCCGTCACAGTCTTCTCGCCAGTTCTGCCTGGAAGCGTTCGATGCGGCGGGCGTTGGTGCCGAAATCGCCTTTGCCGACGCGGGAATGTGAACGCACGTTGACAATCGCGCCGCCTGCGCCGTCAGGCTGAATGGTGATGATGATGTCATCCTTGAAACGAAAGATGCGCGTCGTCTCAACCGCGAAGATTTTGCCGTTGGGCCGGTCTTCCTCAAGCTGCTCCCAGCCGAGGTCGCGCGCGGCGGCGAGCGCGGCGTCAAAGACCTGGTAGACCGGAGCCTTGAAATGCTGCGGCTGCAGGCGCGGGTATTCAGGCGTTTCTCCGGTCTGCACGTCGTTGATGCGCGGCCAGCTCAGGCCGGCCATCACGCCTGCAGCCATCAGCAGCGCCAGCAGAACCACCATCACCAGCAGGATTCTTTTGATTTTCATGACCGACCAGTTGATTCTGAAGCGAATGTGAACCCGGCGCAGGATACTGTGACCGGTCAGGCGATGTAAACCTGCGCCTGGGTTGTCGCGTCAGAAAGAGGTTTGTTACACTGCCGCTCACCGCTTTGTGAGTCATTTCAATGGAGAGCCTGTCTTGATTGAGACCATCGCCACCGTCGAGCGCAACGACCTGACACATTCGGCTTCCACGCGAAGTTATGGCCGGCTGCGGCTGCGACTTGAACAACACATCCCCGTCCGGCCCGGACAGTTTGCCATGCTCAAAGCGCGCGCGGTGATTGAACCGCTGCTGCGCCGGGCAATGGCTTTCTATCAGTGCCACCGCTGCGATGACGGCCTCGGCGTTGAGTTTATTTATCAGATTCTTGGTCGCGGCACACAGGCGCTCGCGCGACTTGAAGGCGGCGATCAGGTTGAATTCCTGGGCGCGCTCGGCAACACCTATGACAAGGCGGCGGCAGCGGGCAGCGAGGCCTTGCTGGTCGCGGGCGGCACGGGTTCACCGGCGCTTTTTATGCTGGCCGAAGAGTTGTTGCAGATGAATCTTTCCGTGCGCCTGTTCATCGGCGGAGCGAGCCGCCACGATCTGTGCGGGCTGGATGATTTCACCGCGCTGCTTGGCGCAGACAACGTCATCACGGCCACCGTTGACGGCACGCACGGCGACAGGGGTTTCGTCACCGCGCCGCTTGAACGTCATCTCAAAGAAAACACCGGCAGACCGCTGATGATCTATTCGTGCGGCCCTGACCCGATGCTGCATCGCGTCGCGCTGATTGCGGCTGATTACCAGGTCCCGGCGCAACTGTCGCTCGAAGCGCCGATGGCCTGCGGCTTCGGCATCTGCGTCGGTTGCGCCGTCGCAGTCAAAGCCGACGCGCCCGAAGGTTTCGTTTACAAAAAAGTCTGCACCGACGGCCCGGTTTTCTGGAGCGAGCATTTACACTGGTAAATCGGAACAGTACCGCGAGCGTGAGCGAGCGTTGATGACAACAACGCAGGCTTATCGGAGGCTCGCTCGCTCACGCTCGCGGTACTGTTCCAGCACAACTATGTCTGATTCCTTATCAATCGAAATAGCAGGCATTCGCTTCAGCAATCCGGTCACGACCGCAAGCGGCACGTGCGGTTACGGCCTCGATCTGAAGGAACTGATTGACCTGAACAAACTCGGCGGCATTTTCACGAAAGGTCTTTCGGCGACGCCGATGCGCGGCAATGCTCCGTGGCGGATTGTCGAAACGCACGGCGGCATGCTCAACGCCATCGGCTTGCAGAACATCGGCGCGCGCACCTTCATTGATGAAAAGCTGCCCGAACTGAGAAAGTACACGACGCAGGTCATTCCGAATGTCTTCGGCTACACGATTGACGAATACATCGCAGCGATTGAAATTCTCGAAGCCGGATCGGGCATTGCCGCTTATGAACTGAACATCTCCTGCCCGAACGTCAAAGCCGGCGGCGAATCGTTCGCCAACAGCCCGCAGCAGGCGGCGGCAGTGACTGAAGCGGTGAAAAAAGTTTCGTCGCGTCCGGTCATCGTCAAGCTTTCGCCCAACGTCACCGACATTGCCGAAGTCGCGCGCGCCGTCGAAGCCGCCGGAGCCGATGCGCTCTCGGTCATCAACACCGCGGTCGGCATGTCCATTGACATTCACACGCGCCGCCCGCGCCTGGCCAATGTCACGGGCGGGTTGTCAGGCCCGGCGATCAAACCGATTGCCGTGCGCTGCGTCTTTCAGGCGCGCCGCGCTGTCAGCCTGCCGATCATCGGCATCGGCGGCATTGCGACCGCCGAAGACGCGCTGGAATTCATCATCGCCGGAGCGAGCGTCATTCAGGTCGGCACGGCGAATTTTTATGATCCATTGGCTTCGATGAAGATCATTGACGGACTCAGCGATTACTGCCGAAAGCATAACCTTGAAAACATCAGCGCCCTGGTTGGAACCGTTCAGCTATGAAGTCTGCATTCATTCTCGCGCTGCTGCTGCTGTGCGCCTCAACTGCCTTCGGTCAGAAACACCTTGTCACCTGGGAACCGGCGAGGCTCATCAACGGCTCGCCGTGTGTGTTTCGGGTCAGCTTACCGGCAAACCTCAGTTCCCTGCGCGGCAAGTGGCTGGATAAAACTGTCTGGTTCAGCTTTGATCGAGCGAGCGGCGTCTGGTATGGCCTCGCCGGCATTGACCTCGACGTGAAGCCCGGCAGTTATCAGCTTTCACTTGAAGCCATTTCGCCGCAGGGCCAGCGCACGGTGTATGGTGAAATCGTGCCGGTGACAAAGGGCGCTTACCGTGTGGCCGCGCTGAGCGTGCCGAAAAAATATCTTGAGCCTGACGAGCAAACGCTGCGGCGGATTCAGCAGGAAAAGGAACTCAAGACTGAAGCCTTCAATGTGACTTCGCCTGAAAGATTCTGGTCAGGACGTTTTGCCGCGCCGACCCGGACCGTGACGACTGCCGGATTCGGTTCACAACGCACCTTCAACGGCGTCCGGCAAAGCGTGCATCAGGGCCTTGATTTTCGCGCGGCGACCGGCACGCCGGTGACGGCAATCAGCGGCGGCAGGGTGATTCTGGCGCGCGACTTTTTCTTTGAAGGCAATTTTCTGGTGATTGATCACGGCCAGGGACTGCTGTCGTT
>CAYWDW010000253.1:0-7352 GCA_964457105.1 uncultured Heliobacteriaceae bacterium | reverse complement strand
ACAACCCTGGTTTGCCAATTCATCACATCGAGCCGCGATAAAGCCCGCCATCAACCAGCATGGAAATGCCTGTGACGTAACTGGCGCGCGCTGAAGCGAGAAAGGCGACGACTTCGCCGAGTTCGCGCGGGTCGCCAATGCGCCGCAACGGAATCTGCGCGGCGGCTTCCTCGAAATACTGTTCATACGTGATGCCGCGTTCCTTCACGCGCACATCGGCAATGTGATACTGCCGGTCGGTCATCAGGTGGCCCATCAGCACGGCGTTGACCGTAATGTTGTCCGGCCCGACCTGACTGGCCATCGTCTTTGTCAGCCCTGACAGTCCGGCGCGCAGCGTGCTTGAAATCGTCAGATCATCGAGCGGCTGTTTCGCCACAAACGAAGTCAGATGAATGATGCGACCCCAGCGGCGCTGCTGCATGCCCGGAATGACGAGCCGCGACAGCCGCACCACATTGAGCAGCGTCGAATCAACTCCGGCCTGCCACTGCTCATCGCTCAGGTGCATAAACTTCGAGACCGGCGGGCCGCCGGTGTTGGTGACGAGAATATCAACCTGGCCAAAGGCCGCCGTGGTCTGCGCGAACCAGCGGCTCAGATCGTCGGCTGATGACACATCGGCCTGCACGGTCAGGACGTTGCCAGTCGCGCCGGTGGCGATGATTTCGGCGCGGGCGGCGTCAAGTTCTGCGGCGTTCCTGGCACACAGCGAAACGTGACAGCCTTCAGCCGCGAGCGCCTGGGCGCAGGCCTTGCCGAGTCCTTTGCTGGCCGCCGCGATCATGGCGACGTGGTTACTGATTTCAAGGTTCATGATTTTTTTCGGTTGGTGGTGATCCGGCGAAAACGACGCGGGCAGTGTAGTGATGTGTTGCCGTAAAGATCAAGGCAGCAGCACAAACAATAACCGGTGTCCGACTTGCCAAATCGAACACCGGTCTGTGCTGCGCTGAACTGAAGCTGATGCTCAGAACCCGAACCGCAGGCTCATTTCAAACTGCCGCGCGGCGCTCGCGCTGTTCGAGATGCCAAAATACGGCGAAGTCAGCGTGCCGCTGTACTGGCCGAAATTGACGTGATTGAGCAGGTTCGTAATGTTGGCTGAAAGCTGCACGGTGTAACGCGCGCCTTCAGGCCCGCCGCCGCCACCCATCATCCCGCCGCCACCCATCCCGCGCATGCCGCCGCCGCCGCCGTGCATGCCGCCACCGCCACGACCGCCACCGCCACCCGGCCCGGCACCGGAATCGCGCTTGCCAAAGCCCCAGGTGCGGCTGATGTTCAGATTGATATTGACTGAACCGGGGCCGATGGCATTGACGCCGTTCGGAAAGACGGCGGCCAGGTACTGCCCGAAAGTCTGCCCGCCCGTGCAGGCGCCGGGGTTATTGAAATCAGGCACGCCGCTGCGGCACAGCGTCAGTTGCGAATAGAGGCTGGCGGGCAACCCGGAGTTGCGGCTGATGCCTGCCGGACGATCAGTGAAACTGGTGTCGCGGTTCACATCCTGACCGAGCGTGATGTTGTAGGGTCTGCCGCTTGACGCAAAGACGAGCGGCGAGAGCGTGATGCCTTTGGGCAGCGTGACGCGGCCACCGACAAACAGCGTGTGGCGCGTATTCATTGATGACGGCCCCCACTCCGAAGCCAGGTTGTAATTGTTCGCCGGCGTCGTGCCCGTGCCGTCCGAATCGTTATCGGCAAACGACAGCGAATAGTTGCTGAAGACCGTGAAACGGCGGCCTATCATCCGGTTCAGACCAAAGCGCAGGCCGTGATAGACCGAACTGGCTGATGATTCAATCTGAAAGATGTTGCCCTGGGTCGGATCAGGCCGGGTGCAGCCCACATCAGTGGTCTGTCCGACGCAATTCGCAAGCTGGCCGAGCAGTTCCGGGCGCGGCGCGTTGATATTGCGCGAACGGTACTGATGCACGCCGCGCGAAAAGTTATAAGTGAGCGAACCCACCATGCCGAGCGGCAACTGTCGCTCAACGCCGAGGTTGATGCTGTAAGTTGACGGGGCCTTGAGGCTCGGATCAAGCGTGCGAATGATGGAATTCTGCACGCTCAGATTTGAATTGCCCGTCAGCGGCAGCGGATCGCCCGGCTTGTAATTCGGGTTGAAAACCGGGTTCTCGATGATGACGCTCTGCTGCGTCAGGCCGTTGTAACGCAGCGCCAGGGCATAGGTGCCTTCGTTCAGGCGCTGATAAAAGATGCCGGCTCCGGCGCGAATCGTCGTCTTGCGATCCTTGAACGGCGACCAGGCAATGGCCAGGCGCGGCGCGAAATTGTTCTTGTCCGCCAGGTGCGTCTGAAATTCGTGCCGCAGACCAAACGAAAACGTAAAGGACTGGCTCATCCGATAATCGTCATTGACGAACCAGGAATATTCAGTCTGGCTGTACCGCAGCCGCGGATCACCAAGACTGGTGGTGAACTGATACCGGCCCCGCGTGCTCGTCACCGGAATCGGGTCGCCGTTGAGCACGGCGCGATAAGCGTCGAGGCTCGGAAAAGTGTAAGTGCCGTTGAAATTGCTGGCGCTGTAATCGTTGTGTTTGACGTGCTGCACCTGCACGCCGCCCTTGATGGTGTGTTTCTTCAGGCTGTAAGTCAGATAGTTCTGCAATTCGTAATCGAACTGCCGCGAATTGCTCAGGCCGGTCGGCGAGCCGCCGCCGTTGAAAGCATCCAGCACGTTAATGGACACGCCCGGCGTGTGTGCGCGCGCTTCGCTGGTGTCATAACCGAGGCGCAGCCGCGCTTCGTTGATCAGGCGCGTGGTCAGAATCGTCGTGTTGGAAATCTGAAGATCGTTGCTGACGCCTTCTGAATCGGTGCCGCGCTCAGGCAGCGTGAAGTTGGTCACGCCGCTCGCGCCGCCGCCACCGCCACGACCACCGCCGCCAAATCCGCCGCCACCAAACCGGACGGCAAATTCCTGATTGAACGATTCGCGCATCGAGCGATGATAATTGACGCTCAGCGTGTTCCGGTTCGTGACGAGATAATCGGTGCGAATGCCGAAAAAGGTGCTGTTGTTCGGGGCCGGAACGTTGGCGACAAAAGGCCCGGCCAGCGTGATGGCGTTGGTCGTGCTCGCGCCGGTCAGGTTCGTCCGATCCATAAAGGCAAAGAACGACATCTTCTTTTTGATGATCGGGCCGCCGATGTTGAAGTTGTATCGCTGCTGCGACAGGTCAGGTTTGGTCACGGCAAAGGCATTGCGCGCATCAAGCGCCGAGTTGCGGAAGTTCATTCCGAACGAACCGCGCAGCGAATCCAGACCCGGCTTGGTGATAATCTCAACGCGTCCGAAGCCGGGCTGTGAATATTCCGGCGAAAACGGATTCTGGTTGATCTTGATCTGCATAATGGCTTCCCGGGGTGGCAGCCGCGTGGCATTGAAGCCATTGACCATGATCTGCGCGCCGCCCTGCCCGCCGCTTGCGCCGCCTGCCGCCGGACCGGCCAGCGCCTGCAGATAATCGCGCAAATCGTCTTCGTTGTCGGGCAGATTGGCCTTGATGAATTCCTCGTTCAGCACGATGCCGTTCTGATTCTGATCAGGATCAGTGTTGACGGTGTTGATTTCCGCCTGCACTTCGGTCTGTATCTCAACGGCCTTGACCGTCAGCATGACTTTCAGCGCGTCGGCCTGCGGCAGTTTCAGATCGTTCTGCACGAAGGGCTGAAAGCCGTTGTATTCAACCTTCAGGCTGTAGACGCCCGGCAGCAGATTCGGCACCACGAATTCTCCCCCGGCATTCGCCACCACCGAGCGCGGCTTGCCGGCATTCGGGCCGCTCGTCGCCGTGATCGTAACGTTCGCGCCGGGAATCACCGCGCCAACTTCATCCACCACCTGACCGTGCAGTGAACTCGTGCCCTGCGCATAACTGACGGAGCCGGGGAACAGCGCTCCTGATAAAACCAGCAGAATTGTGAGCAACAGTCTTTTCATTATCAGCCTCTTTCGTGATCTTGATTACTTGATTGCTTGATTACTTGTGGGACCAGACCCTGATTCAAGGTCGCGATTATATGACGATCTGCCCGGACAGTTGGTTTCAAAAGTGTCAGAATTCTGTCTCAAACCACGTAATTTACCCGTAAAAACGGCCTGTTCACAGCTTCGATGTAAAAGTTGTAAAAGTTTTCGTGTATGTGTAAAGGATGTAAAGCTTGACACTCCCCGCCGCTAAAGCGAGGGAATTCTCGGTTCAAGCGGGAGCCTTCTCCCATCCCCGAACGGCGTGCCCCGCCGTTTGATATTCAACGCCGCGTTATGGTCACGGTGCACGACAAACCCACAGGCAATGCAGCGATGTTCGCGCACGGCGAGTGTTTTGCGGACTCTGTGACCGCATTCGGCGCAGTCCTGCGAAGTGAACTGCGGCGCCACCTTCACCACCTGCCGATCAGCATCTGCCGCTTTGCTCGTCAGGATCGAAAAGAAGGCGTGCCACGCCGCGTCACTCATGCTCCGGGCCAGATGATGATTCTTCACCAGGCCGCGAATGTTCAGGTCTTCAACCACAATGATGTCAAACTCGCGGATCAGCCTGAGCGCAGTTTTATGCTGAAAGTCCTGTCGCTGCCGGACAATCTTCTGATGCTGCTTCTTCAGAAGTGTGACGGCCTTGCGGCGACGCCGACTGCGTTTGTTCGTCCGGCGCGAGACCTTGCGCTGCGCCGTTTTCAAGCGTCGTTCAGCAGATTTCAGGCAGCGCGGGTTCTTAATCACTTCACCCGTGCTGAGCGTGGCGAAGTTTTCCAGCCCAACGTCAACCCCAACCGTGTCGCCGGTCTTCGGGAAGTAGCGACACTGATTCTCTTCGACGGCAAAGATCACGTACCAGCCATCGGCTTCGCGCTTGATCGTGCAGGTTTTGATCGTGCCTTCGACGGGGCGACTCAGGCGCACACGACAACTGCCGATCTTCGACAAATGCAGTTTGTCGCCTTCCAGTCGAAAGCCAGCTTGCGGGTAGCAGAACGAATCAACCCGGTCACGGCCTTTGAACCTGGGATAACCGGGCGTCTCGCCAGCTTTGACGCGGCGAAAGAAGTTTTCAAAGGCACGCTGCAGCCTCCGCAAGGTCTGTTGCAGGACCTGCGAATGAACCTCCTGCAACTCGGCACAGAGTTCTTTGATCTCAGGCAACTGTGCGCATTGCGTGGCGTAGTTGACCGACACGCGATTGATCGCCCAAGCGCCGCGCCGCTCCTGAAGCCCCGCATTGTAGAGTTCACGGCACACGTCAAGCGTGCTTTCACAGCGGGTCTGAAATACGCGGTTCATCCGCAGTTTGTACTTGCAGGCTTTCATGGTGGTCATCAATATATGGCAACGCTGTGGAGTCTGGACGAGTTTATGGCGCTTCGTTTCCGGGATCAATCCTTCCAACTGCGGCGCAATGCCAAATTCATCCCCGCTGCCCAGGCAGGGGGCTTTCTTTGGCTTTTTCGGTAAAGAGATTGCAGGTCTGACCGAAGGCTCAAAATCATTCCCGGCAGCGCGAACACGCCGCCGCGCGGACAGTCCGATCATGTGTTGCCAACTGCCCGCGATCAGCAGAGAATGACCATCTCCGGCTGGCAGCACTGCCGGCTTTCGGCTGTCGCGTCACGCGCCGACTCACTGTAATTCAGCCATCTCATTCGACCGGACGGCAGGCCCCGGAGCCGGGCGGATGAGTGACACCTGACCAGACCCTGTATGCTGACCGAAGGAACCGTACTCAATCATCGTTATCGCATCCTCCGCGTGCTGAGCGATCAGGGCGGGATGGGGGTGGTCTATCAGGCGGCAGACCAGCGTTTCAGTGATGACACCGTCGTCATCAAACAGTCGCGCTTCAGTGACGACGGGCTGCACCGGGCCTTCGAGCGCGAAGCCCGGCTGCTTTACAAACTGCGGCACGACGCGCTGCCGCGGGTGATTGATTATTTTGCGCTCGCTGACACCGGGCAGTTTTTTGTCATGGATTTCATCCCCGGCAAGGATCTGCACGAACTGCTCGAAGAACGCCTGGCCGGAGGAATGGGGCCGTTTCCCGTCGCGCAGGTGCTGGGCTGGGCTGACGGGCTGCTTGAAACGCTGCAGTACCTGCACACCCAGGAATCACCGATCATTCACCGCGATCTGAAACCGCAGAACCTGAAGCTGAGGCCGGACGGCAAACTGTTCCTGCTTGATTTCGGGCTGGCCAAAGGCGCGACCGCAGGCATGTCAGCCGCGAGTCTGAGCGTGCGCGGTTACACCCCGCACTACGCTCCGCTCGAACAGATTCGCGGCAAGGGCACTGATGCGCGCAGCGATCTTTATTCGCTGGCCATCACGCTGCATCATCTGCTGACCGGTCAGCTTCCGCCCGATGCCGTCTCACGCGCCACTGACGCACTCAATGGCCACGCGGATCCGCTGCGACCGGCGCATCAACTCAATCCGCAGGTTCCACCGGCGGTGGCCAGGCTGCTGCACAAAGCCGCCGCACTCAATCAGCAGGAACGCTTCGCTTCAGCCGCAGAGATGCGCGAAGCATTGCAGCGCGCACTCGGCAATCAGGCTGAAACTGAAGATGACGAGCCTGAAGATGACGCACCGGCACCCGCGGCTGCGGCTGGCAGCGAGGCCGGATCAGCCGCCACGGTCAAAGCCGCCGCCGCAATGACTTCAGGTGTTGACAAGGTCTTTGGCCTGCTCGCCAAACTCGGCAGCGCGCTGTTGCTGCTGGGGCTGACGCTGCTCGTGGCGATGAAAATTCCTGCCGTGCGTGATTACGTGACCTCGTTCGTGGTGAAGGCAACGAGTCCGGCGCAGCCTGTCGCCACGCCCCGCACCATCGCGCCTGGCGAGCTGAAAATCGGCAAGCCGATTCCCCTGGCGCCGCAATCGTCACCGACTTCGATAATTCCCCTTGCCATGCGACTCAGTCTGCGGGCCACGGGAGGCCTCTGCTGGCTGAAAGTCAGAACCGATGACGCGGCAAACGTGACGGCAAGACTGCTCAGACCAGGCGAATCCACCGATTTCACTGCCCACGAAAAGTTCGTCATCAGCGTCGGCAATCTGAAAATGCTTGAAGCCACGCTCAATGGTCGCCCGCTGAAACTGCCCGGCAGCAGTAAAAACAGCCAGGCGGCTGAAAACGTCGTCATTACCAGAGGCAATTATCAGCAGTTTGTGCAGTAGCCGGCTGACTTATCCCGCCTGCTGAAAGTCCCGCCACGGCTGACCCGGCGGGTGTACGAGGTCAGAGTTGAAATGGTCTGCGCCCGGAAGCGGTACAGGGAGCGGTAGCGACCTGGTGACTCTGAGGGCAGCGCCTGCACAGTCA
>CAYWDW010000252.1:0-7357 GCA_964457105.1 uncultured Heliobacteriaceae bacterium | reverse complement strand
GCCGGACGATGAACGGGTTTTCAGTCAGCAGGTAGCCTGCCAGATGCGCAGCCAGGCGCCGCTGCGTGTCGGAAGCCGCACGCCGCAGCGCCAGCGGCGAGATGGTTAGCTGCCCATTATCTTCAGCCGCCAGTCCGCGTCGCAACAGATCTTTCCAGGCCGCGCCTGTCTCAGCGGCGCTCGCTCCGGTTATGGCGGCCCATTCTTCAAACCTGGGTTCTGAGTCGGTGGTACTGCTCATCGTAATTTTATCCTTCGCATCGAAAGAAAGCCGACAGCCTGAATGACAGCAGGAGCAGGCAGCCTGAAGATCTTCTGCGGACAACCTACTCCACTGCGTAAAGTTTGATCGGCTTGTCCTGCAAATAAAGATCGAACCAGTTCAGGATGTGCTGCAACCGTTCGATGCGGTGCCAGGGCGCGCCGGAACGTGACAGTTCGTGCGATTCGTTCGGGAAGCGCACCATTACGGTCGGAATCTTTCGGTACTTCAGCGCGCGAAACATCACTTCGCCGCCTTCGTTCGGCGGGGTGCGCCAGTCGGCTTCGCCTTCGATAAACATCATCGGCGTCGTGACGTTTTTGACGTAAGTGATCGGCGAGCGTCTGGCGAAATCATCCGGGTCTTCCCAGGGCGCGGCGCGAAACCAGGTCGGCGTGAAGAGCGTGAAATCAGCCGTGTACCAGAACCCCGCCCAGTCGGCGATTGAACGTTGCGACACCGCCGCCGCAAAGCGCTGCGTGTGGCCGACCGTCCAGTTGGTCAGCACGCCGCCGCCGCTGCCGCCCGTCACGCCCATCTTCTTTTCATCAATGTAGCCGCGCTTCAATACTTCATCCACTCCGGCCATCAGGTCTTTGTAATCGTCGCCCGGATAGTTGTACTGAATGATGTTGCCGAAATCCTGGCCGTACGAAGTTGAGCCGCGCGGGTTGGTATAGAGCACGACATAACCTTTGGCCGCCATCCACTGAAATTCGTGCGTGAAGGTGAAGCCATAAGCCGCGTGCGGCCCGCCGTGAATTTCCAGAATGAACGGATATTTTTTTGACGGGGCAAAGTTCGGCGGCTTCTGAAGCCAGCCCTGAATCTTTTTGCCGTCAAAGCTCGTGTACCAGATCTCTTCGGGTTGCGTCAGGTTAAGCTGCGAAAAGAGCCCTTCGTTGACGTTCGTCAACTGCTTCATCTGACCTGACGCGGTGTCGAGCAGAAACAGATCGGCAATATTGACCGAAGTCGAAATCAGCAGCGCCATCTTTGATACGTCAGGTGTCGCTGAATAAGCCTGGACTTCGTGATCGCCGGTCGTCAGCGGTTCGACTCTGCCGGTGGCGGCGTCAATGCGTTTGAGGTTGGCGCGCCCGTGTTCGGCGACATTGACGTAAAGGTAGCGGTCGTCTTTGCTCCACAGCACGCCGCCGGGGCTGCCGCCACGCGGGGCGCGCTGATCGCCGCCGATGCCGCCGCCAATGTCGAAGTCATAATTCGCCGTCAGGTTTTTCGGGGTCGCGCCTGCCGTGTTGCTGACCACAAAGAGATCAGGCTGCGTGTAAGACTGCACCGGCTTGTGCGTGACGGCGGCGCCAAAGGCGATGCGTTTGCCGTCATTGCTGAAGGTGTAACCGCGCATGCCGCCATCGAAACTCAGCGCCTTTTTTTCATCGCTGCCATCGGGTGCGACTGAATAAAGATCGGTGTGCGGCGGGTTGTAATAAGGCTCAGGCGTGCGGTTGGCGACGAAGTAAAGCCGCGTGCCATCGGGCGACCACGAGACATTGCCTTCGTCAAAACTGCCTTTGGTGATCTGCTTCGGCTTCGGTATTTCGCCGGGCACAGCCGGGATGCTGACCGTCCAGATGTGCGATTTGAATTTCGGATTGAGATAGCCGGGGCCGTTCGAGCGATAAGTCGCTTTGGTAATGACGCGGACATCGCTCGTGCGTTCGGGCGGCTTTTCCTTCACCTCGCCGCCTTCGGTCATGGCCTTGTCCTTTTTGATCTCTTCGGAACTCGTGAAGGCAATCGTTTTGCCGTCCGGCGACCATTCAAATCCGGCAGCGCCACGCGGCATTTCGGTCAGCGCCTGCGCTTCGCCGCCGTCGAAGGTGAGCAGGTAAATCTGTGGCGGCTGCGGGCGACCTTCCCGTTCAGCCGAGCGAGTAAAAGCGAGCGTTTTGCCATCGGGCGACCAGCGCGGACTTGAATCGCGCGGCCCGGCGGTCAGTGGTCGCGGCGCGCCGCCCGTGGTCGGCACAATCCACAAGGCGGAATCGTAACGATCAGCCTTCTGATTGACCCACACGCGCACAAACGCGACGTGCGCGCCATCGGGCGAAATCTGCGGATCGGCGACCCAGACGAACTTGAATAAATCCATCTCAGTAATCAGCCGCTTGTCTGCGGCGAATGTCTGAGTCGGCAGACACAGCGCAACGATCAGCAGCAGGGTGAACAGGGAACTGAGGCGACGAGAGATGCGATGCATGGAAACGCTCCTTGTTGAGATGAAGCCCGCGGTTCAGGACTGACAGGATTGACGGCGAGCGCAGTGTAGCATTCACCACCGCAGTTCGTTAAGCGGGCGGGCGGGCGTAGTCACAGGAATTTCTCGATTATGATTTCATCAATGTATCGGTCATTGATGCGCGCCTGTCGCCGCGCCGTCCCGACGATGGTGAAACCCTGGCTGAGATATGTTTGCAGCGCCGCCGGATTATCGCCGCGCACATAAGTGAAGAGCTTTTCGTAACCTTTCCCTTTCGCGGCGGCAAAGGTGGCGGCAAACAAACGAGTGGCGACGCCCTGCCTGTGACAACTGAGGTCAACGTAAGTTCCGATCACTCCGACGTGAGCGAAGGCCTGCGTGAATGTGGCAAAGGGTTCCAGGCTCTGAAAGCCGACGAGCCGCTGAGTCTGAAGATTCACGGCGACGTGAAAGACGCCGCGCGCAGGAAAATTCAGAATGTATTCGCGCTCGGCTTCAACCGTGAAGAGTTGATCGAAGACGGTGTAAGAACCCGCTGCGATGATCGGGTTGAAGATGGCGACAATCGCAGCGGCGTCTTCGGGCCGGGCTTCACGAATCAGCAGTTCAAAGTGAGTGCGTTTCTCTGTGGGCACGGAGAGCCTTTTTGAGTTGGGCCACGCGTTCAGGAAAGGCACGCATCCGCCTGATGATTTCTTCCGGTGTGTGTTCCTGTGTCACCGGACGTTTCCGGGAAGCAACAGCTTCAGTTTTCTGCGCCTCCGGCTGATGGAGATTCTTCTGCTGGTTCATAATCCGTTTGTTCTACTTCTTCACCTCAACGTTATTGCTTGAAAGCGTGGTTGACATAACGCGCTGCAGTTCGGCGGTGGCTTTATTGTAATCGGTCAGGGCGCGGACTTCACGGCCACGCGCGGCGATCAGCGCGTTCTGACGATCAAGGACGAAGAAGTTGGTGGACTGTCCGGCGTCGAACTTGCGCTCTTCGCTTTGCAGTTGCAGTTCGGCGTTGACGCGCGAATTCTTTGCGGCTTCGACGCGACGGGCGGCGGTGATGACCGCTTGCAGCGTGTTGCGGACTTCGACTTCGATCTGCTGCTGAATCTTCTGCTGCTGCGCTTCGATCTGACGACTTTCAGCGAGCGCGTGGCCGAGGTTGCCAAGCGCCGTGCGGTTGCGCAGCGGCAGACTGATATTCAGGCCAAAGCGGTAAGTGCGAAATTCGTTTTTGAAAAGATTGCCCAGGCTTTGCCAGTATCCGCCGATGAATGAATCAGCAATCGCGCTGCTCGCGGCCCCGCCCTGCAGCGGCGGCAATCCGGCTTTGACCGAGAGTTCATTGACGCGCCCAAACAGATCGGCAAAGACGTTGGTCTGGCCTGGGACCAGCGGGCGCTGACTACCCGCGAGGCCCGCCGTGCCGTAGCTCGCAAAGAAATCAACCTGCGGCCTGGTCTGATTGCGGAAGAAATCAACATCCACCCGGTTGACATCGCCGCGCAGTCGCAACTGTTCAAGTTCGGGGCGATTCTGAAAGGCCAGTCTGACGGCATCCTGAAGCGGCAGCATCTCGCCGGTTGAAACCTGCGGCTGCTCGACCGGTTTGAGTTCCGCATTCCACAGGTCACCGCTTGACGGTTGCAGCATCAGATTCTTGAGCGCATTTTCAGCGCGCTGCACGCCTTCAATGGCGGCTTCGAGTTCATCGGTGCGGCGTTCGACTTCGACGCGGGTTGAGATTACGTCAGACGGCGCAAGCGTGCCCGCGTCAACGAGTCGCTGGTTGCGGGCCAGTTGCGTTTTGCCGATGTCGAGCGATTCGCGTTTGATGTCGTAATCGCGGCGCGCAAAGACCAGATCCCAGTAAGCGCGCTGCACCTGCGTGATGATTTCAATGGCGCGCTGGCGAAACTGGCTGTCCGACAGGTCGAGCCGTTTTTTCGCAATCGTGATCTGGCGGCGGCCCTGATCCATCCGGCGATTGCGAAAGATCGGTTGCGTGAAGGTCAGATTGAAATTGTTGCGGAACTGCGGATTGAGCGCATTGAACGTGTTCTGATCGGTCGCGCGGCTGGTGTCATAAGCGCCCTGCACGCTCGCCCCCTGCCAGGGCAGACGCTGAAAGAGCGCGGTCGAATTTGACAGGCTGGTCGTCAGCGGCCCGCCCGCCAGCGTGTTGGTTTGCGGCGTATTGCGCCGATCATAAAAAAAGCTGCTCGTCAGCGCCGGATCGTACCAGCCCCACGCGGCGCGCAGATCGGCCTCGTTCATTTGCACGTTGGCGCGTTCGATTTCCAGGTCGCGGTTGTTCTCGAGCGCCTGCGTGATGGCGTCGCGCAGTGTCAGCGAAACTGCCTGACCCGGACTGACGCCGACGCGCGGCTGCGTTGGCTGAACATTCTGCTCAGCCGTTTGCGCTGCGGCCTGCGCAATCAGCAGCCCCGCCAGCATCGAAGATAAAAACAGGTGTCTGAAATTCTTCATCATAAATTACGTGATTGATGTCAGCGATCAAACTGCGATCCGTCTGAATCCTGAATCCTGAAATTCAAACGCGATTCAGCAGTCTGTCGTCATTGCCGACCGGCATTCTGTCGTTCGACCATCCACTGCGGATAAAGCGTCGGCGGCGCAGTGGTGGCTGAAAGTTTGTCGAGTTCTTCAGCCGTGAGCTGCACGTCAACGGCCTGCAGATTGTCTGCGAGTTGCGACATTTTGTTGGCGCCGATGATGACCGAAGTCACGCCGGGCTGAGCGAGCAGCCAGGCGAGCGCGACCTGCGCGATGCTCGCCTTCTTTGCCTGCGCGACCGCCTCGAGCGCGTCAACGGCGTCGTCAGCGCGCGCGTCAATCGGCGGAAAGTCAAAGCCGGTGCGCCGCGCGCCTGCGGGCGCAGCGGCATCGCGGCGATACTTGCCAGTCAGAAAGCCGCCTGAGAGCGGCGACCAGGGCAGCACACCCAGGCCTTCTTCGCGGCACAGCGGCAGCAGTTCGTGTTCGAGGTCGCGCCCAGCGAGCGAGTAATAAGCCTGGAGCGAAACAAACTTTTCCCAGCCGCGTTCGCCCGCCATCGTCTGCGCTTTGGCAATGTGACGAACGGGCCAGTTTGACAGGCCGAGGTAACGCACCTTGCCCTGTCGCACGAGATCATCGAAAGCGCGCAACGTTTCTTCAATCGGCGTCAGCAGGTCGAAGCCGTGCGCCTGACAGAGATCAATGTAATCGGTGTCGAGCCGCTTCAGGCTGGCCTCGCAGGCGGCGATGATGTGTTTGCGCGACAGGCCGCGATTGTTGACATCGCCCGTGCCCTTCCACGCCGCTTCGCTCATCGGAGAGAAAACCTTGGTGGCAATGATGACCGCCTCGCGCGTGCTGCCCGAATTTTTGAGCGCGCGCCCGATGATTTCTTCAGACTGCCCGAACGAATAGACATCAGCCGTGTCAAAAAAGTTGACGCCCGCACCAATAGCGCGCCCGACCATTTCATCCGCGCCCGCCTGGTCAACAGTGGCGATATTGAAAAAGCCTGCGCCAAAGGTCATCGTGCCCAGGCACAGTTCCGAAACTCTCAAACCCGTGCGGCCCAGCAAGCGGTAGTTCATGTCGTTTCTCCTGCATCTGCGGGGACTGAATCAGACCATGCAAGACGGGGGCAGTACCGCGCGTGAGCAGGCGGTTGACCTCGCCAATACCCGCTTGCTCACGCGCGCGGTACGGTCGTGGCGGCGCTCGCAACATTCAGTTTCAGCCTGCTCGCCAGGGTCAGCGTGACCCCGACGAGAATCGCTGCGCCCCCGGCAGCGCTGCGCCACGTCAGCTTTTCGTTGAGCGTCAGCAGGCCAATCGTGACCGCAATGCCCGGAGTAATCAGCGAAATCAGCATGACCTTTGTCGCTTCCATTCGCTTGAGCAGCCAGTAAAGCATGATGAACGCGAGCGTCGAACCGAACAGCGCCAGATAAAGCAGCGAGCCAAGCGCGAGCGGCGACCAGTGGAAGCTGAAGGGATTGCCTTCATACGCTGCGCCATAAGCAAGCAGCGGCACAACGCCCACCGAAGTCTGCCCCGCCGCAAAGGTCGCCGGATCAATGTTGCCGCCGTGCGCTCTGGCCATCACGTTGCAGAAGGCGACAAAGAACGCGCCGATCAGAATAGCCACGCTGCCCGCGAGCGCCATCTTTCCCTCAACCTTAATCTGATTGGAAAAGATCAGCGCGACGCCGCCAATGCCGATTGAAAGCCCGGTCAGTTTCATCAGCGTGATCTTTTCATCCGGCAGATGAAAGTGCGCGATCAGCAGGCCGAAGGCCGGAATAATCGCCTGAATCACCGCCGCCAGCCCCGACGAAATGTGCTGTTCGCCCCAGAACAGCAGGCCGTAATTGAGCGCAATACCAAAAAGTCCGGTCAGCAGAATCAGCCCCCATTCGCCTGTGCCTTGCGGCAGCCGCGCGCGCCGCCAGATCACAATCAGCCATAACAACGCCGTCGCCAGCAGAAACCGCGCGCCCGCAAACGTGGCCGGTGGCAGATCGCGCAACCCCAGTTTGATAAAGAGCCAGGTTGAACCCCAGATCAGACAGAGCAGCGACCAGACGACGATGACGCGAAGCTTCATTCAGTCATCCTTTATGCCGCGAAACCTGTGTAGGGCCGTTTGTATGGCGCGTGAAAAGCCAGCACGATGTCTGCCTTCGGCACGCCCAGGTCCACCAGTTCATTGGCGACGCCGTATTCAGTGAAGTCGCGCCGAATCCAGATCTTTCCCTCCTTGAGGTCTACATGAATGATGTGATTATCAACCGGCTTAAGCCCCTGCCAGCCGATTTCGACCAGCAGATAATGATCATTGACTGTGTCGCAAATCACTT
>CAYWDW010000251.1:0-7372 GCA_964457105.1 uncultured Heliobacteriaceae bacterium | reverse complement strand
CAGTTGCTCGGTCTTTATCACCTCAAGCAGGCGACGCCGAATTACGAACAGGCCGAAGCCTTTCTGACCAAAGCTGCCGCCGTCAAATCAAAACAGCCGGGCGAAGGCTGGAAAGACCCGAACAATTACAACCTGCGCACCCAGGTTTACAGCAATCAGTACCAGACTCTGAGCAGCCAGTACCGCGCGCTGCCCGCCGACAAACAAACCGGTGATGAAGGCAAGGCGCTGCTGGAAAAACTCAATCCGGTCGTGGACAAGCTGCTGATGGATTATGCCCGCGTGATTGCGCTCTCATCCGATCCCCGCCTCAAGGCTTTGCAGGATGAGGCAAAGGAACGGATGGAAGCATTCTGGAAGTTCAAATACAACAAGACCGACGGAATGGCCGATTACATCAAAGGCTGTGAAGCTGATCCGACCGTGGATCGCCCGCTGCCGCCGGTGCCGGAAACACCGGCTCCGTCAGCGACCCCTGGCAAACCGGCAGCAGGCAAACCCTGATGTCGCGCAATTCACTTCAACCTTTCGAGAGGACTCGTTCAGTATGAAGAAGCTCAGCTTTCTGGTGATGATTATCCTGCTGGCACTGTCATTCTCTGCGCTGCCGGTGCTGGCGCAGGAGGATGAAGAAGCCAAAGCCTATGGCGAATGGTACAAGGCTTACCAGGCCAAAGACTGGGCTTTGGTGGCGAAGCTCGCCAGAGACTTTGTTGCCAAATACCCCAACAACGCCAACGTCAAATTCGTCAAAGGCTCCATCGGCAAATACCAGGCGACGCTGCTTGAGGCTTTCAATAACAGCCTGAAGGCCTATTCCGGGCCGAACCCGGACGCGGCCAAACTGGACCGGCTCATTGCCGACGGCGAAAAATACCTGGCCGAGAAACCCGATGATTTCGGCGTCACGGTCTTTATGGCGCTCTCGATGAGCAACGGCGTGCTTGGCAACTTTTACAAGGACACGGCCAAAACTCAGACCTATGTCGAAAAGGCGCTGACGCTGTCGGAAAACCCGACCCCGCCCGAAGGCTGGAAGCCGGAGGATTACACCAAAACCGTCAACACGACGCTCGCCAATCTCAACTTTTATCTGGGCTACCAGGCGCTCAATCAGGCCACGCCCAATCTGGAAGATGCCGAGAAGTATCTGACCAAAGCGGCGAGCGTGAAATCAGCCACGCCCGGCGAAGGCTGGAAGGATGCCCGCGTGTACTGGACGCGGGCCGAAGTACACAGCAAAAAATACAGCGACCTGAGCAAGCAGTACAGCGCGCTGTCTGAAGACGACAAACGCGGCGACAAGGGCAAGGCGCTGCTCGAACAGATCAATCCGCTGATTGATAAAATGATCGTGGATTATGCCCGCGTCGTGGCTGTCGCCACCTCTCCGGCCACGAAGCAGTTTCAGGATGCAGCCCGCGATTCCCTGAAAACCTACTGGGACTACAAATACAAAAAGCCGGACGGGATGAATGAACTCGTCAAGGGCTTTGAAGCCGACCCGACCGTTGAGCAGACGCTGCCTGCCGCACCGGCAGAAGCCACCGCGCCGCCGCCGGTCGAAGCGACGAAGCTCAAGCCCGGCCTCAAACCTGGCGCGACGACGGGCAAAGCAGGCACCAAACCCGCCGCCAGACGCAGAAAACCCCGGTAGTCTGTGCCACAGCCGATTTACAATCCGCAGTAATGTATTAAAATTCTGACCAGCTTTCGCCGCCTGAAAGCTGGTCTTTATGTTTATTCCCGGCCCTGAGGAAGAATTGCTTGAGCGAAGAGAACAACTCACAAACCACGGCGGACTCACCCGCTGCCGAGCAGGGCGCTCCGGTTTCACACGAAGAGATGCTGACCCGCCTTGAAGGCCAGATCGGACATACCTTCAGGAATCGCCAGTTGCTGCGCCGCGCCCTGACCCATCGTTCATTTGCCCACGAACAGCCGGAACCGCGTCCGATGCACAACGAGGCGCTGGAATTTCTGGGCGATGCGGTGCTGGAATTTCTGATCAGCGCCTGGCTGCTCGAACTGCATCCGACGCAGACTGAAGGCACGCTGTCAAAGCTGCGGGCTTACGCCGTCAGCGCGGTCAACCTGCAAAAGCACGCGGCCCGGCTTGGCCTGGGCGAATACCTGCTGCTCAATCGCGGCGAAGAAAAGACCGGCGGGCGCACCAAAGCGGCGCTGCTCGTGGATGCTTACGAGGCGCTGATTGCGGCCATCTACCTGGACGGCGGCATCGAATCGGCCAGAGACTTTGTGCGCGCCGAATTCGCTGAAACCTTTACGGTCATCAACCCTGACAACCTGGCGGCGACCGATTACAAAACGGCCCTGCAGGAACGGCTCCAGGCCCTCGGTTACAGCACGCCGAAATATGCCATCGTCGAAAGCCTCGGCCCCGATCATCGCCGCGTCTTTCAGGTCGAAGTGCTGCTGAGCGGCAAACGGCTTGCGACCGGCGAAGGCACGACCATCAAAGGCGCGCATCAGGCCGCCGCCCGCGCCGCGCTCGATTCCATTAGTTCAAATCAGGAAATTTCGCTGAAGCCCGAACCAGCGGACAGCCCCGCGCCGCAAGCTGTCGAAGCTCAGTCCCTGCCAGACGAGTCTTGAACAAATCACCTTGCGGCCCTTATATTGCTTGCGGAGGAATTCGGAATTCGGTAGCTGAAAGCGAGATGACAGATGACAGATGACAGATGACAGATGACAGATGACAGATGACAGATGACAGATGGCAGGAAGCAACGAGACTGCGGCTTCTCTTCCTTCCGACTTCCGACTACCGAATTCCGAATTCCCCCGGCGGTCGCATTCATTTGCAAACCGCGATAGCGTGAGTGCATGAAGTTTATGACCAGACAACCAGAGCTTGCCGAATCACAGCAGACTACCGAAAACAGACGCAGCGGCCCGCCTCCGGCCACCACTCAGGCAGTTCATCCCGGCCCGCCCAAATCAATCGCGCGCGAATATTTCGAGCAACTGGTGGTGACGTTCATTATGGCGCTCTTCCTGATGACCTTCATCGCCCAGGCCGTGCAGGTGCCAACCGGTTCGATGCAGAACACCATCAACATTGGCGATCAGCTTTTCGTCAATAAATTCATCTTCGGGCGCAACACGCCTGTCATCGGCAAACTGCTGCCCGCGCGTGAAATCAGACGCGGCGACATCATCGTTTTCAAACTGCCGAAAGACCCGAAGGTGAATTACGTCAAGCGCGTGATCGGGATGCCGGGCGATGAAATCCTGGTGCGCGGCACCGAAGTCCTGATCAACGGTCAGCCGCTGCCTGAACAACACGTCATCGTCAGCCTGCGCGACAGCGAACGCCACGCGGCCCTGCCGGTGATCAAAGTGGAGCCGCCGCCGCCCGGAGCCAGGTGGAAGGTCTATTACGACGTGCTTAAGGGGCCGGAAGATCACACCACGCCGGACATGGAGTTCGCGGTTGACAAGCCATTCCGCGTGCCCGAAGGCCAGTATTTTGCGATGGGCGACAGCCGCGATAACAGCCTCGACAGCCGTTTCTGGGGCACCGTCCCGCGTGACAACATCATCGCTCGCGCGCTCTATGTGCACTGGTCGCTGAAGCCGCCAGGCGACGAAGGAACGTCGGGCAATTTCTTCTCCCGCATCAACTGGAGACGTCTCGGCTCAGCCGTCAAATAAGTCGCCATCAGAATCGCCTGCTCACCCGGCGGGAACGCCGTGCTGATAAAAGCGCGGCGCTCCCGCCGTGACTTTTTCTGCCCGCCTCGTTCAATTTGACCTCAGCCCGCAAAACCTCAGAAAAAACGGAGCGATTCGGCCTTTCCATCGGCTGACGATGCCACTCGTCAGCGGCGGCGCCCCGCACGAGCTGACTTTCACCTGGGAACACAACGATGCAAGACGCTGCCAGCCTCACCCTGCGCAGTTTTCTGAAGACGCTGACTCTGACGGGTCTGGTTATTTTGTGCGGGTTGTGCGCGTCGGCCCGGCTGACCGGCGCGCAAACCTTCGCCCGCGAAGTGCAGGCGAAACTGGCTGCCGCCAGGGTGCTGACTGAACCGGAAGGTGAACCGGCAGTCGTGGCCGAACTCGCCCTGCTGCTGCCGGACAAATCGCGGCGCATCAGCAGCCGCATTATCTTTCATCGCCTGACGCTCAATGCTGCGAACGCGACGGCGGGCTGGTTCAGAATTTACAACCAGCGCGATGACGTGATTTTTGAAGGCCGCTGGATGGCCACCACCTTCCGGCAGGGCGAAACGCTCATCAGCCTTGAAGGACGCGGCGATGAAGAATTCGCGGCCAGGCGGCTCAAGCTCAAACTCAAAGCGGTCACGACGGCAGACACGACGCTGAGCGGCGAGGGAACAGGCGAAATCAGATAGTTGCAGATTAGCGATGGCAAGGCTAAGATGCCGGTGCCCTGAAAGCAGAGTCCCGGTATTTTCAACCTGAGGTTACACCTTGCAACGCGCACAGATCAGGCGCAGGTGGTATCGCACTGAGCTGCGAATAACTCACTTCTTCGACCGCCTTGGATTACCTGACAACCAGAAATTATTGCTCGTCACGCTGCTGATCGGAGGCATCTGCGGCGCGGTCGCCGTCGTCTTTCACGTCCTGATCCGCGCGGCTGAACGCAACATCATCCGTCACGTCTTCCTCGCCACCGGCTGGAAGCAGGTCGTGCTGACGCTGCTCGTGCCGACCCTCGGCGGGTTGCTCGTCGGCGTGCTGTTGCAATTCTGGGTGCCGGATGCACGCGGCAGCGGCATTCCGCAGGTCAGGACCGCTTTCTTTTTCAATCACGGTCGCATCCCGCTCAAATCAGCCATCGGCAAAATGACGGTCGCGGTCATCAGCCTGAGTACGGGCGCCTCAATCGGACGCGAAGGGCCGACCGTGCAGATTTGCGCGGCGGTCTCGTCTTTCCTGGGCCGCTTCTTTGCCGTTTCGCGTCGCCGCCTGATGGAAATCATTCCGGTCGGTTCAGCCGCCGGAGTCGCCGCCGCCTTCAACACGCCCATCGCTGCCGTGACGTTTGCCTTTGAAGAAATCATCGGCGACCTCAATCAGAAAATGCTCGGCGGCATCGTCATTGCGGCGGTGCTGGCTTCCGCGATTGCGCGCGGCGTCGAAGGCCACGGGCCGATCTTCGCCAAAGTGCCGGCCTATGGTCTGAACCACCCGGCGGAACTGATTTTCTATGTCCTGCTCGGAGCCATCGTCGCCGGGGCAGCAGTCTTTTTCAGCCGCACGCTGCTGCGGCTGCGGCTGATCTTTCGCCGCCTGCGCAAAGTGCCTGGGTGGCTGAAACCGGCCATCGGCGGGCTGGCCGTGGGCATTGTGGGATTGTTTGCGCCGCAGGCGATGGGCGGCGGTTATGACACGATGTCGGCGGCGCTCAAGGGTGATCTGACCGCGCTGCCGCTGACGGTGATGATGACGCTGGTGGTGGCGAAAACCGTGACCACAGTGCTGTCTTACGGTTCGGGCGGATCGGGCGGAATCTTTGCGCCTTCGATGTTCATTGGCGCGATGGTGGGCGGCACACTCGGACAGATTGTCAGTGCGATCTTTCCCAACAGCCCGACGGCGCCGGGCGCCTTTGCGCTGGTCGGCATGGGGGCGATGTTCTGCGGCGTGATTCGCGCGCCAATCACTTCGGTGCTGATCATTTTCGAGATGACGAGCAATTACACGCTGATTCTGCCGCTGATGATTGCCAACGCCACGAGCTACATTGTCGCGTCGCGGCTGCAGCCCGTGCCGATTTACGAAGCCCTGCTGATGCAGGACGGCATTCACCTGCCGCAGCCGGGACCGACCGCGCCGCTTCATAAAATCACGGCTGGCAGCGTCATGACCCGCGACGTGCTGACGCTGCACGCTGACCTGCGCGTGCGCGAGGCCTTTACCGAAGCGCTCAACAGCGGCCATCACAGTTTTCCGGTTGTCGAAACCAGCGGCGGCAGACAGCAGATGTCCGGCGTCATCACCTTCAACGATCTGAAGCAACTGATTGAGCAGGGGAAAGGCGAACTTGCGCTCGGAGAGGTGGCCATCCGGGATGTCATTCACGCGCATCCTGACCACACGCTTGACCGCGTGATGCTCAAGCTCGGCCAGGAAGAGTTGTCGCTGCTGCCGGTGGTCAGCCGGACCGACCCGACCCGCCTCGCCGGAGTCATTTCAATGCGCGATGTCGTGCGCGCGCAGGCCCGGCTGACGCCGGATGAAAACGGTCATCACAGAAAAAAGAAACGCTGAGCCGCCTGCGCCAGTTCAGACTGCCATCACGTCGCCACTTTCTGCATCAGCATGCCGGTCAGCGCCAGCGAATAATAAACCAGCCAGATCAGGCCAATCACCAGCGCAGCAATGCTCAGCGCAATGCCCGTCACGGCGCGCTGGCGCGTCACGGCCCAGTCTTCGTCCTCTTTGCCCTCAGTGGCCAGCACGTTCACCACTTTGATTCCGGCAAAAAGAATGCCTCCCGCCAGGGCAATTGCCGCGAGCGCCAGCAGCGGCGAGAAAATCAGCCCTGCGCCGCCCAGCACCGCGACGGTGATTCCCAGCGTGCGAAAGTAGCGCGTGCCGCCAAGTCCAAGCACAGCGGCTCCGACCCCGATCATGACTGCCGGGCCGCAGAGAACGAATGAGCCGATCAGCGCGATGGCTCCGAACATCCTGACCAGCCGCGCATCGTTGACCGCCTGAATGTAGGGGCTGACTACTTTTTCTTCAGCGAATAACTGATTCATCAATTACATCTTCCTTCAGCATTACGTTATGCTTCAATGGATTAGCGCAACCACAATCTCCAATCTCAAGAAAATATCCGTAACACATACTTAATCAGCATAACCAGCAGGAAGAGAACGAAACCCGGCGCAAAGATAATGATCAGCAATATCCACTTGAATTTTCTGAAATTGATCTTTGACACGAGTTTGGACAAAAAAGCGGTTCTTCCGGGTCATTCTCTGTTCAGGGTCAGGGCCGAGTCGGTACCCGTAAGTCTTCTCAATTCAGCAGGCCCCCGTCAATCGGGCCTGAACTGACAGGCTGGGACTTTCCGGCGGGTCCGGATGCCAGGTGATCTCGGTGCAAACTCGCCGGAAAGTCCCGACAATCACACGCCGGTGCTGTGCCCAAAAGACTTCGACACTCAGGCAATCATCCATTGAGCCGGATTTTGTCCAAACTCGTGTTTGACAGAGGGATAGAGATGTTTCTCTTCATAACTTCTCTCGTGAGTCAATTAGACGTAAGGGCCGGTGCAAATGAACTGTCCGACCCTCAGGGCAAACGCATTAGACTTGTTGCGATGGGGCACAATTGCCAACATGTTGTTGCGCCTTGAGTTGCA
>CAYWDW010000250.1:4594-7380 GCA_964457105.1 uncultured Heliobacteriaceae bacterium | reverse complement strand
CACGACCTGAATCGGGGGCTGATCAAACAGGCGGTAAATCATCTGGTAATAATCCAGTTCCCGCCATTCCATATCCGCCAGATTGTCGCCCTGCAATTCAAGGTGAAAGATCGCTTTCCTGCCCAGGCGCGCCAGAAAATCCGGCTTGCGCAGCTTCACGCTCGGCAGTTCGACCGTCAGAAACTCCAGCGGCTGCTGTCCGGCCAGCAGTCCCCACATTCTGGGAGCGCCCGCCTGAAGCATCTCTTTCAAGGTCACATCATAACGCATCGGGGCAAACCTCTCAGAAACTCATCCGGCTGTACGCTTCAGACAATTCTCAACTGGAGCGATGCAGATTCTTCACGTTCGGAAAGTCAGGTCATACGGATTGTGATTTTAGCTTTGTATCATTTCACTTCCTGGAGCGAGGTGAAAAACCATCAAAGTAAATCTTCAGATGAATGCCATTCCTCAACCAGAATTCACAGGTCTGCCCTCTTGAAACAGAGGCATCGTTCTTATCTTTAACTCCATCCCGCTCGACCTGGAAAAAGAATCTGGCCTGATCGGCAGTCAGCCTGACCGCCTCGAAGTTATATGTGATGGTTGAAGGATGACTGACACAATGCGAGCATCCGAATCCAATCACCCCGCCAACACGCGGCCCCTGTTTTTTCTTTGGTGAACGAATCACAACAGAGAATCTGTGAGGCTCGTTCATCCCTTCGCCAGTCATCTCAACTGTCAGGTTGCTGCTCCCGGCCTTTGATAAGGCCGTCGGTGTTTGTGCCTTGATTGAAGCGATGACAAACAAAAGGGCCACAAGCCCCATGGCTGTTGATCTGATTATTTTGTGTCCAGGCAGTCGAAAAATCATGCGCTCCATCAAATGGGAATACGCTTCAGACAAAACTCAGGTTGCGCTTTACAAGTTCCGAATTGAAATATCTCACCGTCCGGTCGCGGTCGCGCGTGATCTGAGCGCGCAGTTCGTCAAGGCCTGCAAACTTCTGCTCGCCGCGCAACCGGTGCAGCAAACGCACGCGAATCGTCTGGCCATACAAGTCATGGTCGAAATCAATCAGATGCGTCTCGACCTTTGATTCTTCATCACCGACGAGCGTTGGACGATGGCCGATATTTGTGACGCTGCGGCGCCACACGTTACCGACGAGCGCGAGCGTGACATAGACGCCATCAGCCGGAATGACGCGGTTCTGAATTTCCAGATTGGCCGTTGGAAATGAAATCTGCCGACCGACTTTGCGGCCTTCGACGACGACGCCTTCGATGCCGTAAGGGCGACCAAGCATGCGCCGCGCCAGGTTGACGCGCCCGGCCTTGAGCAACCGGCGAATCATCGTGGAGCTGACGCGGTGACCACGCAACTGCACTTCACCGACTTCATCGGCGAAAAAGCCCAGACGCTGGCTGATCTCGCGCAGCGTTTCGATATTGCCCAGCCGGTCGCGCCCGAAAAAGAAACCTTTGCCCAGGTAAACTTCGCGGGCCTGCAAAGCTTCGTGCAGGTAAACGCGCACGAAATCCTCAGCCGTCATCGCCGCCAGTTCACGCGTGAAATGCAACACCACGACCTGCTGCATGCCGAGCAGCCTGAGGCCTTCGATCTTCTGATGAAACGTTTGCAGCAGCGGCGGCGCGGTATCAGGACGCAGCACCTGGCGCGGGTGCGGGTCGAAGGTGACGAGCGTTGGCGTGGCGCCAGCGAGCAGCGCGCGTTCGACGACCTGCCGGACGATGGCCTGATGGCCCAGGTGCAGGCCGTCAAAAACGCCCATCGTCAGCACCGTCGGACGCGCCAGTTCAGCAGATTCGATTCCGTGAATGACTTTCATCGGCAGTTTACTGGTCAGTCGCCAGGGTCAGCGAGGATGGCTGCGACGTGCGCCTGAGTTCAACTTCGAGTTCATCATAAGCCAGTTCGACGCCGGGCGGCAGGTGGCGGCTCGTTTCAGCGTGCCGGATGTCGTGGCCCATATGGGTCAGCAGCGTGCGGCGCGGACGCAACCTTGCAATGTAAGCGAGCGACTGTTCCAGGTGCAGGTGTGTCGGATGCGGCTTCAGGCGCAGCGCATCGAGAATCAGCAGATCAAGGTTGCCGAGTTGTGCGAGCGACGCTTCGGGAATGATGTTGCAATCGGTCACGAAAGCCACCGCGTGCTGCCCGTCGTCAAAGCGGAAGGCCGTGACTTCGGTCCTGCCGTGAATGACCGGAACCGGCGTGACGCGCAACCCGCACGCGGTAAATTCGCCGCTGATCGTGCGCGGGTTGATCTGCGGCAGGCCGCCGCCGACGTGTCTGGCTTCGAAGACGTAATAAAAAACGCGGCGCAGTTCGCGCCAGGCGCTGTCGCCTGCGTAAACATCGAGCGGGCCGTGTCTGAAATTGAGCGGGCGAATGTCATCGAGTCCGAAGACGTGATCGGCGTGGCAGTGCGTGATCAGCAGCGCGTCAAGTTTCGTGAGACGGGCGCGCAGGGCCTGTTGCCTGAAATCGGTCGAGACATCCACCATCAGCCGCTCGCCGTCGTTTTCGATCAGCAGTCCCGTGCGCAGCCGTTTGTCGCGCGGGTCTGTTGACTGGCAGGTGGCGCAGTCGCACCCGATCATGGGCACGCCGACTGATGTTCCGGTTCCGAGAAAGATGATCTTCATAAGGCTGCGGGCCGGAGGCGTCTGGAGCGCGGGGCATCTGAAATCCGGGATTTGAAGGCTGAGATTTGAGCTTACCTTCTGAGGCCTGGAATGCCTCCGGCGGCGCGACTGGTCAGCGCGACATACTG